>NZ_DATNPA010000110.1:0-11741 GCF_036703385.1 Allocoleopsis sp.
AGCTGCATTAATACAACTCATATTTCAACAAAGTGCAGGGTATGGAACCGTTATAGACAGGAATGCGACGAGCCGCTTTCAATCCTACCCGCTTTGCCAATTCCTTATTTCCCGTTAAAACAAATGCTGTCCAACCTTTAAAGCGTTGCTTGAAAACATCACCCAACAGTTTATAAAAATCACCGAGTTCTGCCGCATCCCCCAAACGTTCTCCATAGGGCGGATTGCAAATAATTACACCCCTATCGGCTGGTGCTTCTAGGTCTTTCAGTTCAGTTTGGGTAAACTTTACCTGGTCTGCAATACGACATTGTTGTGCATTAATCCGAGCTTGGTTTAGGATATCAGGGTCTTTGTCACTCCCCATAATTGGTACTCGGAGTGCCGGAAGTTGGCTATCTTCAGCGTCATCCAGCAACTGCGTCCAGAGCTTTTCGTCAAAATCAGGCCATTTCTCAAAAGCAAACTCAGTACGGAACAATCCGGGAGCAATATTTAAGGCTTTTAAACTAGCCTCCAAAGGTAGGGTTCCAGAGCCACACAGTGGGTCTAAAAACGGCAGACTTGGCTCCCACTCCGCCATATCCAGGAGAGCCGCAGCTAGAGTCTCCTTGAGCGGGGCGAATCCTACGGCTGGTCTATACCCCCGTCGATGAAGGCTTTTTCCAGAGCTATCCAGACTTAAAATGCAACGGTCTTGATAGATGTGGGCATTAATTAATATATCGGGATTTTCGGTATCAATACTAGATCGCTGACCAAACTGGCGGCGTTGCTGGTCTACGATCGCATTTTTTACCTGTAGTGCGGTGAAGTGGGTGTGATTGAGCTTGTGATTCCCCCCTGTTGCATTCACGGCTAGGGTGTTGTGAGGCTGGAGGTACTGCTGCCAATCGGTTTTTTGCACCTCTGTATAGAGGCGATCGGCATCTGGACAGGGGAATTCCCGCAGTGTGACGAGTACCCGAAAGATGGTTCTCGCCCATAGATTCACTTGGTACAGCAAAGTGCGTGAAGCACAGCTATCCGCGCCAGCGGAATCACCCACAAAATGCACCCCAGTAAAATCAGGACGAACGTCTTTTGCACCCAGACGCTCCAATTCTTGGGCAGCAATGGATTCTAAGCCACGAGCAACCGTAGCAAAATATTGGCTCATGCGCCTCCCTTGTTGTTCATCTGGCACTTTACAGCGTGACCGGACAACAACAAATCTTACTCCAGGTATGACTGCCGCTTTAAAGGCTTGTATGCACTAGCCAATTAATTTTTCCCAGGTTTTGGGGCCTACAGCGCCATCAGCCGTTAAACCTTGTTGTGTTTGGAATTTTTTAACGGCCTCAAGGGTACCTGGTCCATACACGCCATCTGCATCATTACCCACACGGAATTGCAAGTATCTAACCACTGGCCCTCCTGCATGGTTTGGCATGAGTGTTGGCTTCGCCAATATCTGATTAATTGCACTCCATGTATCCGACCCAGCAATTTCATTGGCGTT
The DNA here is from genome assembly GCF_036703385.1 of Allocoleopsis sp. NCBI lineage: Bacteria > Bacillati > Cyanobacteriota > Cyanophyceae > Coleofasciculales > Coleofasciculaceae > Allocoleopsis > Allocoleopsis sp. The sequence continues at coordinate 1,502 of NZ_DATNPA010000110.1, forward strand.
TATGCCCACAATCGTCTCAAAGTTCTTTGTGGCATATTTAGTTGCAGGATCGGGTGTCCCAGTTTCGCCCAAAGGTTTCCCGCTTTGGTCTCGGATTTTTAATCGGTTGAAAGCTTTTTGTAATTCAAGGATACTAGGAATTACAACAGGGTTATTTTGGGGTTCAGATGGAGGTGTGGGTGTTGGAGTTTTTCCGGTTAATCCCTTAACGATCGCATCTGCTAGCGCTTCCGGATTATAGCGCTGCATATCCTCTTTAGAATCGCAAAAACACCCCTCAACCAGAATGGCTGGCATATTGGTATTTCTCAAGACATATAAATGAGAGCCATCATTGACACCTCTCTGGGTGTATCCTAACTTTACGATATTGTCCAATACAGGCTTCGCAATGGCCTTGGATGTATTGCCAATTGCAAATACTTCTGCTCCTTTTGCTTGACCATTAAAACAATTGAAATGAATGGATACATAGACATCAACATTGTTAGAGTTGGCTATGTTACATCTTTGGGCTAGAGAATTGGTTACGTTACTGGCTTTGCTGGGATTACATTTGACAATTTCATGCCCAAGAGCCTTTAATTTTTCTATAACTTTAGTTCCTACCTCCTTGGTCATGACATCTTCCTGCTTGATGCCGCTAGCTCCGGTATCGGGTGGGCAATTATGGCCCATATCAATTCCATATTTCGTCATGCTTTTATCCTGGGTTATCTAAAGATGGTTTAGTAATCCCGCTCGGGGCAAACTCAATGCTATTACAGCTTTTTTCTAATCAAGCGTCAATATTTTATAATATAAGTTTAAATTTATGAAAATTTTATATTTTTAGAGTTTAAGCTTGGAACAGCTAAATTAGCTTATTAAAACATCTAGTTCAAGAGAATACCAAAATGATTCAGCTCGATGGCTATCAAATTCTCAATCAAATCTATGACAGTGCCAACTCAATGGTTTATCGTGGAATCTGGCGGAAGAGTAAGCAATCGGTTATTCTCAAAGTACTGAAAGAAGATTACCCCACACCTCAAGAACTCACTCGCTATAAGCAGGAATATGAAATCAGCCGCAATCTGAACATAGATGGGGTGGTTAAGGCTTATAGTTTACAACCGTATCAAAGAACGTTGGTCATCATCCTTGAGGATTTTGGCGCATCATCCTTGAAGGAGTTGATGAATGTAAGAGCCAATAGGTGTATATCTTTAGCAGAATTTATCAGCCTTGCTATCAAAGTAACTGAGAGTTTAGCAGCGATTCACACTAGCAATGTCATTCACAAAGATATTAATCCTTCCAATATCGTCTTGAATCCACAAACAGGACAACTCAAAATCATTGACTTTGGTATTGCTACCGTTTTAACCCGCGAAAATCCTACCCTCAAAAATCCTAATGTCTTAGAAGGGACATTAGCCTATATGTCGCCAGAGCAAACAGGACGGATGAACCGTTCTTTGGATTACCGCACAGATTTTTACTCCCTCGGCATTACCTTCTACGAACTCCTCACTGGAAGGCTACCTTTTGAAACCAGTGATGCACTGGAACTGGTGCATTGTCATATTGCTAAAGTCCCTATGCCGCCGCATCAATTAAATGCAGAAATTCCTCTAGCGGTTTCAGATATTGTGATGAAATTGATAGCCAAAACAGCTGAGGAACGCTACCAAAGTGCTTGGGGTATTAAGTACGATTTAGAACAATGTCTCTTCCAATTACAGACAAAGGGAACAATATCTTCCTTCACCCTGGCTACCAAAGATATTTCTGATAAATTTCAAATTCCGCAGAAACTCTATGGACGTGAGGCAGAGGTTGAAACATTACTAACAGCATTTGAGCGAGTAGCAGGGGGAGACAAGGGAGCGAAACTCACTGAAAATTCTGCCTTGTCCTCAACACTCAGCCAAAAGTCCCAAATCGAAATGATGCTAGTGGCGGGTTATTCGGGTATTGGTAAGTCATCCCTAGTTGCCGAAATTCATAAACCAAATACCCGACTGCGTGGTTATTTCACTTGGGGAAAATTTGACCAGTTTCAACGAAATGTTCCTTACTCAGCCATCGTCAGCGCATTTAAGGGGCTGGTGCGGCAACTACTAACCGAAACTGAAGCACAACTCAATCAATGGCGTACAAAACTCTCAGCCGCTTTTGGTTCCAATGGTCAAGTCATTATTGACGTAATTCCTGAAGTAGAACTAATTGTCGGTAAGCAGCCACCCGTGCCAGAGTTAGGGCCAACCGAGTCTCAAAATCGCTTTAATCTTATTTTCAGTAAGTTCATTCGAGCTTTTTGCACACAAGAGCATCCTTTGGTTATCTTTCTGGACGATTTGCAGTGGGCTGACTCCGCCACCCTTAAATTGATAGAACTGATTATGACAGATGCAGATATGCAATATCTGTTCCTAATTGGAGCGTATCGAGATAATGAAGTCAGCCCCGCCCATCCGTTGATGATGACGCTGGATGGGTTGTGTCATCAAGGAGCAATCGTCAATTCGATTACCTTATCTCCTTTAGAGCTAGAACATACCACGCAACTGATTGCCGACACATTGCATATAGAGGCGGGTTTAGATTTACAGGCGTCTAATCTACGTAGCCAGGATACCAGAAAACCCGCCCTTACAGTAAAACCCTTAGCAGAATTGGTGAAGCTTAAAACCGGAGGAAATCCTTTCTTTGTCAATCAATTTCTGAAAACCCTGCATACTGAAAATTTGATAACGTTTGATTTTCAGAATCACGGCTGGCAGTGGGATATTGCTCAAATTGAGGCGCAGAATATTACAGATAATGTAGTGGAGTTAATGGTTGGTAAGTTAAAGAAACTTTCGGAATCCACACAACAGGTTTTGCGTTTAGCATCTTGTGTAGGTGCTTCTTTCGATTTAAACACCATCTCTATTGTCTGCGAAAAATCTAAAGAAGGCATTTTTCCTGACTTAGTGATGGCCATTCAGTCAGGCTTAATTCTACCTACCTCTGAGTTAGATCAAGAACTGTTAATCCAAGATTATAAATTCCTGCATGACCGGGTGCAACAAGCGGCTTATGCTCTCATTGATGAGAACCGAAAGAAAGCGGTACATCTCCAAATTGGACGGTTATTGCTAGCCAACGTATCTGCGGAAGAACTACCGGAAAAACTTTTTGAGATAGTCGATCATCTAAATTTAGGTTTGGAATTGATAACTGATGAATCCGAACTTGTTGAGTTAGCACGGTTGAACCTTGAAGCCGGGAAAAAAGCCAAATCTTCAACGGCTTACTCCGCTGCCTTAGCCCAATACTTTACTCCAGGAATTGAGGTTTTATCGGGAGATATTTGGCATGAACATTATGAGCTGACCTTTAATTTATATCGAGAAAGGTCTGAATGTGAATATCTTTGTGGTAATTTTGACACAGCAGAAGAGTTATTTGACCTCATATTAACTCAGGCCAATTCTAATTTAGATCGAGCAGAAATTCAAAACATTCGTTTGGTTTTATACGATAATACGGGAAAATTTTTAGAAGCCGTTCATTTAGGAGCGAAGGCTTTAAAATCTTTGGGATTAAGTTTGCCAACAACCAACAAAGCAGAAATCTTGTCAGAACTCGAATTAGAGTTGCAATTGTACAGAACCTATCTGGAAAAAATCAAGATAGCTGAGTTAATTGATGCCCCAGAAATGAGCAACCCAGAGATAAGAGCCTGTATGAAACTCTTAATGAATATTACTGGCCCCGCTTATTTCGTAGACCAAGATTTGTTAGCGTTGATCTCCTTGAAAATGGTTAACCTTTCTCTGGAACACGGTAACTCCGAAGTATCGGCTCATGGATATGCTTTTTGGGGCTTCTTGGCAGGCGCGAGATTAATTGACTATGAAGTGGGTTATGAATTTGGTCAATTGTCTATGCAGCTTAACGAGAAATTTAATAATGTTAATTTAGTTTGCAAAATTTTTAATATGTTCGGCGGGCTGATTAATCCCTGGCGAGACCATCTTAAAAAAGGGATTCCGTTTTTGAGAAATGGCTACCTATCCGGACTAGAGACTGGAGATGTTTATATTAGTTACAACTCTTACCATTTGATTTTACAGAGAATTTTAAGTGCTGAGAATTTCAGTAGCATTCTTGATGAGTCTTACAAGCATCTGGAGTTTCTCAAGCAAATCAAAAATCATGTCTTCGCTGGAATTCAGCAATTATATCAGCATTTAATCTTAAATTTACAGGGATTAACCCTGGACAAATTCTCTTTTAATGATGAAGACTTTGATGAAGGTCAGTGCCTCCAAATGTGGCAGGAAAACGGTTTTATGACTGGAGTAGCACCTTATAACATCTTCAAAGCTCAAGTTTTGTTCTTGTACGGCGATTATGAAAAGGCTCTACATAGAAGCCGAAAAAGTGATGAAATTGTAGTTTTTATTTCGGGTGTACCGAGTCAAGCCGAACACTACCTTTACTATTCTTTAATTTTAACCGCCCTTTATCCAACTGCTAGCCCTGCTCAACAGAATGAATATGGGGAAATTTTAAAAGCTAATCAACAAAAGCTGAAAATTTGGGCAGATAACTGTCCGGAGAACTTCCTGCACAAATACCTGTTAGTAGAAGCGGAAATAGCTCGTATCTCTGACCAAGGCATGGAAGCGATAGATTTGTATGACCAAGCCATCGCTTCAGCCCGTGAGAATGAGTATATCCAGAATGAAGCCTTGGGAAATGAACTGGCAGCCAAGTTTTGGTTAGGTAAAGGCAAAGAAGAAATTGCCCAACTCTACATGAAAAAGGCTCACTATGGCTACCAACTTTGGGGCGCTAAACGCAAAGTGGAGGATTTGGAGGAAAAATACCCGCAGTTATTGCCACAATTGTCTTCGATCAGCCGCATTACTTCCATTGGCATAACAACTACCAATACCTCAACGGGTAGTCGATCAGCGTCAGCTTTAGATTTAGCTACGTTCATGAAAGCGACACAAGCAATTTCCGGTGAAATCAAGCTGGATAACTTACTCAGTTCCTTAATGAGAATTCTCATTGAAAATGCTGGGGCACAAACCGGTCACTTGATTTTGGAAACACAGGGGAGATTGCAGATTGAAGCGTCTGGAAAGGTAGACTCGGATAACATTACCGTGTTGCAGTCAGTCCCTATTAGCAACCGTCTACCAGCCGCAATTGTCAACTATGTTGCCCGCACTAAGGAAACAGTTGTTTTGAATGATGCGATCAGCGAAGGTAACTTTACGAATGATTCCTATATTAAACAGCATCAGATCAAGTCTATCTTGTGTGCGCCGCTCGTCAATCAAGGTCAACTCAGTGGTATTGTCTATCTGGAGAATAATCTGACCGCTGGCGCTTTTACCTCTGAGAGATTGGAAGTATTGCAACTGTTATCTGGACAAGCTGCGATCGCCATTACCAATGCCAAACTCTACGCCGAGGTTACCGAAAGTGAAAGACGGTTAACCCAATTTTTTGAAGCGATGCCAATGGGCGTCTCTGTCCACGAACCTACTGGGCAAACCTACTATACCAATCAGAGGGCACAGGAGTTGATGGGTATAAACGTTGTACCACAAGCCGAAAGTGAGCAATTATCACTGGCGTACCAGGTTTATCGGACTGAAACCAAGCAATTATACCCAACGGAACAACTGCCAATCGTGCGATCGCTCAAGGGTGAACGGGTTAAGGTTGACGATATCGAATTCCACCAACCCGATAGGATTATCCCTGTGGAAGTTTACAGCACGCCAATTTTTGATGAAACGGGCAAAATTGTCTATGCGATCGCAGCTTTTCAAGATATCACCGAACGCAAACAAGCCGAGAAATTGATTGCTGAATATAATCGCACGTTAGAGGAGCAAGTTAAAGAACGTACCGCTCAACTCGCTGAAGCGAACAAAGAAATTATGGCACTCAATAAACGCCTCAAAGCGGACAATCTACGAATGAGTGCTGAGTTAGAGGTAACGAAGCAACTGCAACAAATGATTTTACCTAAATCCGAAGAATTAGAAGTTATTGAGGGGTTAGAAATCGCTGGATTTATGGAACCTGCTGATGAAGTCGGCGGCGACTACTACGACATCCTGCAACATGATGGCAAAGTCAAAATTGGAATTGGTGATGTCACGGGACATGGACTAGAAAGTGGTGTATTAATGCTGATGACACAAACCGCCGTTCGCACTTTACAGGAGAGTAACCAAACCGATCCTGTTCAATTTTTGGATATTCTCAACCGCACGATTTATCGCAACGCCCAACGCATCAATCCCAATAAAAATTTAACACTGGCTCTATTGGATTATGCCGATGGCACTCTGAATGTGAGTGGTCAACATGAGGAAATAATTGTAGTTCGTGTTGGGGGTGAGGTTGAGCGAATGGATACGCGTTTCCTCGGCTTTCCTATTGGTTTAGATGAGGAAATTGCTGATTTTATTGCCTCTGAACAGGTACAACTGAATCCGGGAGATGTGGTGGTACTATACACTGACGGAATTACAGAAGCTTTCGATATAAATAACCAGCAATATGGACTGGAGCAGTTATGTGAAGTAGTCAGCCAAAACTGCGATCGCACAGCACAAGAAATCAGAGAAGCGGTGATTGAGGATGTACGGCGGCATATTGGCACGCAGAAAGTATTTGATGATATTACGTTGGTAGTTCTGAAGCAGAAATAGTTGTAGTAGCCATGCACATTTGTAGAGTAGGGGCGGGTTTAGCAGTTTAATTGGGGCGTGCACCAATAACTTCTGTTCAAAACCCGCCCTCCCCGCTTTTCGTAAACATTGATACAAAATAGCCAATTATTCTAGAGTCTAGTATCGATTACACATAAAACAACTTTGACATTACCTACGTTTTCTTTACAGTATTTTTAGGTCAACAATTCTTCATTATTTACCAATTTACCAATGAACGGGTTAAGCATAAAATCTTGTTGACCATTTCATTACTCCCAATTTATTTCGCCTCATCGAATGCGAATATCTAAATCAGTTTAATGGCAAAGTTGGTCGTTAGGCTTGTCGTTCGCATTATTCTTTTGCTGAGTCCATTGTCAATCAAGGGCTCCCAACTGAAAGCTTAAAGAAAGCAACAAGTCTATTCAGTGGTTAACCCATAACTATAATTTGGAAAAAATGAGTACTACGCCAATCCCGTCTGTGTCTACAAATGCTCCTGAATATATAGTAAGAGGAGGCGATACGGCTTTTGAACCGCCTTACAGTCTCAAGCAGACCAAACTTTATGGATTTGTCTTAGAAGGAACTGTAGAGAGTCTACAGGAGATGTGTGATAAATATCTCAACATACCTGGTCAAAATAAATTCCGCTACTGCCCTGCTTCCAACCGTGTCCTCATGGTGTTCGACACTATAGGAAATATCAGTTCTACAGAACCCCCTGGTAACGATAAAGGCTTCTTCTCGGAAACAGGGGAAGTAATTTTTTGGGTATTGACTAAGGCTGAAAAACAAGAAGGATCGAACTTTGTTGTCGATCACCATGCTTGGTTTATTCCCTATATTTTTGTTGATAATACACCAGCTATGGTGTTAGGGCGAGAAGTTTTTGGTTTTCCCAAGGAATTGGGACACTTCACAATCCCGGACGACCCCCAAAATCCCCAACAATTTGCCTTAGAAACCTTTGTTCTGCAACCGTTTAATCCTCAATCGCAAGCCAACTGGCGACAACTGATAAGTGTGCAATTAAAACAGGAAGAAAAAAGTGGCTTTGGCGTCAACTCTTGGACTGATTTTAAAGACGCATATGAGGTAATTTCAGCTCTGTTTGAGGACGCCAAAATCAACTCAAAATGTCCAACTCAGCTTGAAGTGCCGATGGTATTTCTTAAGCAATTTCGAGATGTGAAAGATGGCAATAAAGCTTGCTATCAAGCGATTGTGGAAGCTACTGCCACGCTAGATAAATTCCACGCCGGATTTCCTTATATATGGTATAAATTCCAGGTTAGTGTGGAAAATTTTGACAGCCACCCACTCGTCACAGAATTAGGGTTAAAACTAACACAAACAGCCCAATTAGCATTCTGGATTCACTTTGATTTTTCTTTTGGAAACGGCACTGAAATCTGGAAAGCGACCTAGTAGCGATCGCAACCCTACTCGAATCACCTGATCTTCGCTCCTCATTTCCTCTCAAATCCCCACTATTCAGTAAATAATCATGTCTGAATCTACCAAGAAGAAAATTGTAATTTTGGGTGGAGGAATGGCCTCCCTGGTAACGGCATTTGAACTGACCAGCCAGCCCAATTGGCAAGACTTATACGACATTACTGTCTATCAATTAGGTTGGCGTCTAGGCGGCAAGGGGGCAAGCGGCCGCAATATGACTAGCCATAAATCCTATGCTCCAGACTACCGTATTCAAGAACACGGATTCCACATCTTCTTCGGATTTTATGAGAATACATTTCAAGTCATGAAGGACTGCTACGACGCCCTCGCCGATGCACCAGGAACTTTTCAAGGTATAGAAAATGCGTTTCAACCGCACAGCTTCATCGTCCTCGAAGATCAAGTGAAAGGGGGTCGTTGGGTTCCTTGGAAATTACACTTTCCTCAAACCTCAATGCATCCCTGGCCTGATGGAAACGATCTCCAGGAAGAGGATACAAAAGCCTCTCCCTGGCAATATATCCTCAAGATGCTTGAGTTCATGCTACACACACGTAGCGATTCCTCTTACTTGGACTCGCTCTCTTATAGCGATAGTGAACTTCCCACCGATTCAACACCACCTCACGGGTGGCAATGCACTGCTGAAGGAATAAAGTTGGAGTGGGAAGAGCTTAGTGTAAAAACAGACAGGGAACTACTTGAGCTTGCTCATCAGTTTGCTCAGTCCCTTGACGAAGATATACAGTGTTATTCACCCGAACAGCGCCAATGTTTGATATCGCTTTTAGACAAATTCATGGAGCGTGCAGAGGGCAAGCTGAAAAAGGCACTGGAAAAGTTGGAAGAGGAGTTTGCCCACATAATCATTGACGCTATTCGCACCTTAATTATTCTCAACCTTGGCTATGCAATTATTCGTGGATTGCTAGTCAACACGATTTTGGATTGGGAATCGTTCAACGATTTGGATCAGCGAGACTTTAGCGCATGGCTTAGCGCCAATGGTGCCTGGACTGAAACCGTTAACTCGGCTCTGGTACGTGCCATGTACGATCTTCTGTTAGCCTTTCCTGGTGGTATAGCTACACCTAAAACAGGTCGATTGGGAGCAGCAGCAGCACTGCGTTGGGTCTGGCGCATGATCTTCACGTACAAAGGTGCAGTCATGTGGAAAATGAATGCTGGCATGGGGGATACAATTTTTGTCCCCTTCTACAAGGAGTTAAAGAAGCGTGGGGTCAAGTTTGAGTTCTTCCACCGTGTAACTAACCTTGCTCTTAACTCAGATCGCAATGCCATTGCCAAGATAGAACTGGGTCAACAGGTTACCCTTAAAAATCCCCAGCAAGGATATGATCCATTGATTAGTGTTAACAACCTCCTCTGCTGGCCTAATGAACCCCTTTATGAGCAAATTGTCCAAGGTCAACAGCTCAAAGACCAACACATTGACCTAGAATCCTTTTGGACATCCTGGCAGGATGTAGAACAAGTCACTCTCAACTATCAACAGGATTTTGACATCGTCGTGCTGGGTATTTCTATCGGTGCTTTCCCCTTCATCTGTCAGGAACTGATTAATGCCAAACTAGAATGGCAGCAGATGGTTAAGTATGTTCAGACAGTGACCACCCAAGGTGGACAACTCTGGCTCAAGGATACCCTCAAAAAATTGGGATGGAACGATGATAGCCCTGTCTTAGGTACCTATGTCGAACCCCTAGATACCTACGCGGATATGGAGCATCTCATCAAACAGGAAAACTGGCCTTCGGCTCATTATCCAAAGGACATTGCTTATTTTACAGGAGTGATGGAAGACCCAGGCATCCCCGATCCCACTGACCCCAATAACCAAAATTTCCCAGCACAGCAACAACAGAAAATAAACCAACAAGCCATTGACTGGCTCAACAAAAATATTGGCACGCTCTGGCCCAAAGCCATCATTAAAGATGCTCAAGGTACTCATCTCGATTGGAACTTGCTTGTAGACTTAGAAGATGACCAAGGTCAACAACGGTTTTATTCGCAGTACTGGCGCGTCAACATCA
>NZ_DATNPA010000111.1:0-3956 GCF_036703385.1 Allocoleopsis sp.
GCCTGAGACTGCTGCATAATCTGTGAGCCTGGTATGAATTTTTCCACATGAATATTTGAAATTTTAGGCACTTTGTCAGGGTTAATGTAAGCGCCAGTAGTCAAAACGACTTCGTATGAATCATCGTTTTGAAAAGCATCAACAACGAGCTGAATTAATTTTTCGCCGCCTGTGTTGCCGATTGTGGCATAAATGAGGGATTTAGAGCTACTAAGGGCTTCCAGGTATACTGGTACTGTCTCATTTAATCCTTCCCAAACTAATGGACCAATATAACGATAGTTTTTGGGAAGATTCTCAAGCGGACAATACTGTGGTATATCTGCGATTAATGTAAGGTCTCCTGCTAGAAACTCATACATAGATTCAAGGTTATGTATTCCATACTGCTTGGCAACTAGTCGAAAGTTAGTTGCTGCGTCTCTTTTTTGCTTGTCCTGGATAGCTTTGGTCGTAGCAGAGGCGATTTTGTCCTTGAAAGGACGCTCTTCTTTTGAGAGCATAGCATCAACAATATTGAAATAATCTGTCCTGTAGCCATTCACAATGGAGATGTAGGGAATTTTGGAGATTCTTGAGGAAATGGCTGCTGTAAAACGCAAGTCACCGATAATAACATCAGGCTTGAAAGCCTGAATTGCTTCGAGTTCGTCTTTGACACATTGTTCAACCCAAGACAGTGTAAAAGCTTCATAGATCTTACGGTCACTGTCTGTAAAGTCGGTTACGACAACGCCTGCTACGGGAAACACCTTGAAGCCGCCGTCTTTTAAGATTTCAGTCTGTTCTTTGTAGGCAAATGCTACCTCAGCACCACGGCGTCTGAGTTCCCGCGCAATGAGGACAAGACGAAGCAAGTGTGCGCGTCCAATTGCTGATGCGATTGCAAGAATGCGGATGTTTTCTAGGTTAATGGGTGTCGTGTTTGGCATTGTGGTTTGAATAATATGCAAAATTCGTAATCCATCTACCGCTTCAAAAGTTTATATCAAATTAAAGCCTTGTCCAGGGATTGAGCTTATTATTCCTAAGTTGTCGATACAAAAGTACAATGTAAAGAACATCAATCATAAAAATAATAGGGTACAAAACTTTGACTGTTGATTTTAACAAGTAGGTTTGATTTGAGATGATTTCTGTTAATAATGCATGAATATTAAACGTTGCGTTAATATCTATTGCTGACCCAAAAAATGAAGCAAAAAAAGCAAAAAAAGTCCCCAGCCACTTGCAGAGGGCAATGTAAATCGACTGACCCAATATGCCATCGCGCTGAATAAGCATACCAACAAAAAGAATTGACATCATAAGATTTATTCCATAGCCACTATACGCACCCTTTTTATCGTTAAAATCGTAGATAAATCTAACAAGAATCAAGAAAGAAATAGCTATAGACGCTAAAAAAAATAAACGAAAATTTTTCTGTATAAATTTAGGCTGAGAATTGTTTGCTCCATAAAGAAAACACTGCAAAGCAATTGGTAAGTCAAAGCAAAACCAGATAATACTAGAGTAGTGTATAAGTTTATTAGGTGGTATGTAAATGAATGAAAAAATAGCTTCCCACGAAATATTTGCACTAAGAGCTACCATGGGCATGGCAAGCGAACGATCTTTGAAGCCACGCCGGATGATAGCAACATAGGCGAACAGCCAAAACACCCCAGCAGCGAGGCCACACGTATTGCTCAAAACCGCGTTTGTAAACATAATCTATACCGATTTCCAACTGACCTAGAGTGAGAATTGGAGCGTTATTGTTATTACGACCTGTACCCAGTCGAGTTTTTTGAGTTCGGATACTGTCTCAAGTTGACAAGACCATCGGGCCTATGTATCTCCTTAAGTAAGGAGAAAAAACCTCATAAATTAGTGTTAGAGGCTGTCCTCGATGCCAGAATAGATAGTGGCGTCCCCAAAAAGCGCCTGTTTGGGCAAAAGCTGATTCTAAAGCAGCTGATTTACCGTAATGAATTCCCCGAACTTCTCGATACAACTCTGTACGTAGGCGAGTTAAATTAGCCCAAATTGGTAAGCTCGGGTTCTGCAAATACTCATCCACATGATCGGCTTTCCACCACGAAGTAGCATATGCTAATCGCTGACCGGAAGACGTGCGGAGCCACACCTGCCGCCGCAGTCGTGCTCCCGGTAATAATTGGAGCAGTTCAGGGACTCCATCTGAGTTCATACCAATGTTAGACATGTCGATTAAATCTACTTCCGTTCGTTCACCTGTTAGGAGTTGGAGGTGTCGCGTTGGGGAGCCATCTCCTAACAGTAGCATCTGCCACGCTGGTGCCAACTGAGTGTGGGGCAAGCCTCGTTGAACTATTTCCTCTCCCCCTTGCCAAAGCGGTATTAAGCAGTGCCATGTTGTTTGACAAAAACTTGTTGAAGACATAATACACTTGTAGGCTTGTCTTAATTCAAAACTTTAAAGACCCTACAATCATTCCAGAAAGTAACAGAAAGCCAATCCAGACGTTTTGATCAAACATTTGACCGTAGGCAGGATAGGGAAGCTGTGGGTCAAGCAAGCGAACACACTGCCATATCCAGCCTAGGGTTGCAAGAGAGAGGCTAATCCAGAAGCTTACTTGCAACTCCAGACAGACGCCCAGCCCAACCAGCAGTAAGGCAGTACCAGCAAAGAAAATACCAACGGCAACAGAAGTGTATTCACCAAAGAACAGGGCGCTGGAGTTGACGCCAATCCGCCGATCATCCTCGCGATCAGACATGGCATAAATTGTGTCGAATCCCAAAGTCCAGAGTACGGTTGCGCCCCAGAGCAACCAAGTGGAAAACTCTAAGTGTTCGCTCACTGCACTCCAGCTAACCAGAACTCCAAAACCCCAGGCAATCGCTAGCACTAGCTGGGGTACTGGAAACACCCGCTTCGCCAGTGGATATAACACAATCACCGGCACCGCCGCCACCAACAAACAGAACGAGAGCGGTTTGAGATAAAGGGCAAGAATCCCAGTGCAGCCTAGAGATATCAAGGCAACGACAATAGCGACTTTAACAGAGATGGTACGGGAAGCTAAGGGGCGAGTGTGCGTTCTTTGCACTTGTGAATCGATATTCCGATCCCACAAGTCGTTGATAACGCACCCAGCAGCACTGCTGGTTAAACTAACTAAAATGATGACGAAAACAAGCGGTGCTGGTGGCGTTGCTCGTGCCGCCAAAAAGACAGCCCAAAGGGCAGGAATCATTAAGATTAACCGTCCTGCTGGCTTGTGCCATCTCAGAAGCCGAATAATCTTGAGCCAGCTGGGTTCTCTTTTGTGAGATTCTTGCTGGGTAATCATAGTTCGCAAGGCTGAATTTATTTAGATGTATGTAGTGGCTACCGCTTTCTCAAGAAACACTTAAGAAACACACTCGACTTCACTAGGGTTGCGATGTCAGGTCATAGTGTAGCCAGGATCTTCTGAGACTGACGTTGACCTGTCACAACCATTCGCAGACCGCTTGGAGGAGCTAGAGTGATGCCACGACGTACAAGCTTGACGGGGCGCTGATCTGCTAAAGCCAGTTGCCAATGCGACAAAATCGTAGTCAAGATTAACTTCATTTCAAACTGAGCAAATGCCATGCCAATACAGCTACGGCTACCGCCTCCAAAAGGGAGGTACTCGTAGGGAGAAAATTGCCGCTCCAGAAAGCGTTCTGGCTTAAACTGCTTCGGCTGTGGGTACAAATCCTCCCGCTGGTGAGTCAGATAAATGCAAGCCATCAGCGTCGTACCTGGCTCAAACTGGTAACCCATGATTTGCCATGGTGCTTTCAATTTACGAGGAATGGCGGCCATAACAGGTGGGTTGAGCCGCAGTGTTTCTTGACAGACCGCAGTTAGATAGGGAAGTCGGGCGCTCGAGCTTGGATCGGCATCGGTGCGGATAGTGTCAATCTCACTTTCGAGCTTGCTCTTGACCTCTGGG
>NZ_DATNPA010000112.1:0-10928 GCF_036703385.1 Allocoleopsis sp.
TTAGTCAGTCCAGACAGGGGTGTGATATCGCTGATTTGATTAGAGTTGAGATCAAGCTCTGTTAGCTGACTCAGGTTAGACAAGGGAGTAATGTCGCTGATTTGATTGTCGTAGAGCTTCAGTAAGGTCAGCCCAGTCAGACCCGAAAGAGGCTTGATGTCGCTGATTTGATTAGAGTTGAGCTTCAAGGCTGTCAGGTTAGTCAGACCAGACAGGGGGGTGAGATCACTGATTTGATTGCTGTGGAGATTCAGTTCGTCTAGCTCAGTCAGATCATACAGAGGTTTGATGTCACTGATTTGATTCTTATCAAGCTTCAGCATTCTCAGATTAGTCAGACCCGAAAGAGGCTTGATGTCGCTGATTTGATTGTCGTCGAGATGCAGCTCCTCCAGGTTAGTTAGACTGGACAGGGGCGTGATGTCACTTCTTTGATTTTCGCTCAGACACAGCCAGGTCAGGTTAGTCAGTTCAGACAGGGGTGTGATGTCGCTAATTCGACAATTGCCGTGGAGATTCAGCCTAGTGAGCTGAGTCAGAGCCAATAGGGGCGTGATGTCGCTAATTAAGTTGCGAAGATCCAGCCGAAACAAGGTGCTACTTGAAAGTATCCGCTCCGCTTCATCACCATCAGATGTGCCAGCCAACTCTAAGAGTGATTCAACTGTACATCTTGCCTCTGGAGAGAGGTCGTATTTATGTCGGCACCAGTCAGCAAAGCGGTTGAAGCGTCGAGTGGTCATGATTGTGGCATGGAGAGGTATATTTTCCGATTTGATGTCGTCTTCTATCTGGCAAGAGCCTAATCTGAGTGAGCCATAGAAGTCGATAATGCCTTGCGCGATTAGCAGCGCTTGCGCCCAAAGAGCGATCGCCTTGTTGATGCAGTGGGTGCGATCGCTCTCTTTCCTCGACCCTCTCAAGTTTGCACCGAAAATTCCTCTGGATCGACTCCCCAATTCACCCAAAAAATTGCTTCACGCGCTGACTTCATATCAGGTGGAACTCGCAAGGCGTGAATATATCCGGTGCTAGGACAAGTCATTTTTAATAGATAAATTGGCTCCAAATCCACATCAGAATCAATTTGAATGAGTGTGTATTCTTGCCCAGAATCTAATTCAATCGCTTGCAATTCTTGGCAAATTCGGTCGTAACCAATACCCTGAATCAGGACTCGCCTCAGTTCGGCGTTTTTCTCTTCTAAGAGCCATTGAGCTTGCCACTGATTGGGATGTACTTTGCCATATTTTTCAAGTAATCTCACGCCATGATAAGCGTAGACGCTCCAACCATCAGCAAATTGAATCGCGGGGGAGCCTTCGGCATGGAGGCGTTCTTGATTGTCAAATGAGAGAATGCGGGGGCGATCGCAAACAATACAAACTTTCTCAAACGGAAATAGCCAACCACAGGACGAAAAAAGCTGCTTGAGACACTGCAACGCTTCTTGTTCTTCGTCTTTCAGCACAAAACTGTATTCAGAGATAAAAAATTCAGTTGTGCTGATGGAGCGAAGCAGAGCTTCAGAGGTCATGTAACTCTTTAGTTTCATTCCGTCATGTTTCAACTGTTGCTCCAGTTGTCTCTCGACTTCCCTTCCTGCTCGAAATGGAATTTCGACATACAAGTACGACCATAGTGGCGAATTCAGCGATTTTCTCATTGCCTTAAATAGCTCTCGTTCCAGTGGAGAGAGCCATAGCCGATATCCATCTACTGACACAAGATTGTATCTATCTACTGATGTAAGAGCCGCGTAGGGACTACTGCAAAAAATTATTTCAGGTTCGGCAAAGCCGATAATGGCGTAGGCTGACTTAACAGCAACTGTTGCTTGTTGATGAGCAATTGGCTCAGTTGAGAGGTTGCGCCACTGCTGTTGAAGCGTTCTGAGCAGATTCAGATTGAAAATTGGGTTGTTGCCGAAGGCTTCTAGCTTGATTAGGTTAGTCAAGCCAGACACAGGAGTGATGTTGTTGATGCGATTGAAGCAGAGATAAAGGCAGGTCAGGTTGGTTAAGCCAGACAAGGGGGTGATGTCGCTGATTTGGTTGTCTTCAAGATAGAGCGTAGTTAGGCGAGTCAAGTCAGACAGGGGGGTGATATCGCTGATTTGATTTTTGTCGAGACTCAGGTAGCGCATTTGAGTCAAGCCAGACACGGGAGCGATGTTGGTGATTTGATTGTTGCTGAGATACAGATTAGTTAGGTGAGTCAAGCCAGACAAGGGGGTGATGTCGCTGATTTGATTTTTGTTAAGATTCAGCTTGGTTAGGTGAGTCAAGCTAGACAGAGGGGTGATGTCGCTGATTTGATTGTTGTTGAGATTCAGCTCAGCGCCACTTGACAAGACCCGATCCGCTTTATTAGGGTTAGATGTGCCAGCAAACTTTAACAATACTTCAACTGTATGTCTTGCCTCTTGCGAGAGGTCGTTTTTATGTTGGCACCAGTCTGCGAAACGTTTGAAGTGTCGAGTTGTCATGATTGTGGCATGGAAGGGTATGTTTTCCGATGCTCACTCCTCTTTGATCGTATTCTATCTGGCAACAGTCTAATCTGAGTGAACCATAGAAGTGATAATGGCTTGCGCGATTAACAACGCTTGCCTCCAAAGGGCGATCGCCTTGTTGATGTAGTTAGTGCGCTCAGCTTCACTACTGTCCTAAGAGCTAAGGTGATCCCTGTTTTCATGCCCGAAAGGTTGTATGCTACGGTTCTTATGCGATCGCTGTTTTTGTTATGGACTCAAGTTTGTACAGCAAATACCTCTGAATTTATTCCCCAATTGACCCAGGCGATCGCTTCTCTAGCTGATTTCACTTCAGGCGGGACACGTAAGGCGTGGATGTATCCCGTGCTAGGGCAAGTCATTTTTAATAGATTAATTGGCTCCACATCCACATCAGAATCGATTTTAAACAGGGTGTATTCTTGCCAAGAATCTAACTCAATCGCTTGCAATTCCTGGCAGATGCGGACATAACCAATTTCCTGAATTAATATTCGTCTCAGTTCAGCGTTCTTCTCTTCTAACAACCATTGAGCTTGCCAATGGTTGGGGTGAATTGCCCCATATTTTTCTGGTAGTCTTACCCCATGATAGGCGTACAGATTGAATCCTTCATAGGTAACAGCAGGTAATCCTACTCCGTGCAATCTGCCCTGCTCATCTAAGCGAATGGCTGAGGGTTTAGGAGTGACAACAGCGATATTTTTAAAAGCCCACCACCAGCCACAGTGCTTGGCAGTTTCCCACAACCCTTTTAGTTTGGAATAGTCAATGCCGATCGCATCAAAGTAGGCATAAATGGCAAGCGATTGCACATCAAGTAAACCCCAGGCACTCCCGATCTGTGAGAATGCAGCCTCCCCGACAGCTTCCCTAACAGCCACCTCGACATTGAAAACCGTATCCTCAACCGCTGCCTCAACAGACTCCCCGATCCCATCCTCGATCGCATACCTGATACCTTCCCCGACAGCAGCCCTGAGCGTCTTGAAGGCTGTATTGAAAAAAGCCTCCCCAACAGCACGCCTCATAGAATCCTTAATCAGGTTTGGCTTAGAAGCGATATAGGTAAGCGCCTCCACAGGATTATTGAACCACAGAATTTGTTGAGGTGGCTTCAATCTAGCGCACTTATAAGCCAGCGCGATCGCATCTTCAGCCTTTTGTTTATCTATCGGTGTTGTATCTAAACCAATACGTATCCACTGATCTCGAATGCTCGGTATCAGGGCTTCTTGCTCTGGTGTAAGTTCGGTAATAGGCTTCTGTATCATACGGGGGAAAGCTCTCTTCTCAACTCGTTGAGACGTTCTTAGGTGCAAGGATTCGAGATTTAATGACTTCAGGATCAACACGTTGCTACCTCTTACAATCTGGGAACACAAGAAGACTACTAGCAAAAATTAGTTTCTACGGCAGTTCTGTATTACTTCTCATCCCTAGCGGTGCAATTTACGCCAAACGTCTAAATCTGTTGTAATCGGCCTACTAAATGTGGCACATTGCTGCACATAATGATACGCAAGCCCTCCCATATTCGCCAAAATATCAGTAAGTTGCCAGAGAGTGGGTGCCAGTTTCTCAATAGGGCTATGGAACAGCCCATTCAACTGTTTTTACGGCTAATTGTCTAGTATCGTCTGGATGTGACCGTTAACAGGAGCAGAAAAAAGAGAGAGCAAACTCATCCTAATTCTTTTTAGCTCATAGATAAGCAAAACTCAGAGAAAATTTAGGTTGCTCCAACCAAAGCGTGATTGACCAAATCCGATGACCCACATTCCGCTCTACAATAGAAGACTTGAGCCTTTCAACAATCACCAATCACCTCTGGTGATATGTCACTACCCTTAAATTCAAGGTATCTACCTTAGCTGATGAGCGCTAGAACACTATTTGATAAAGTTTGGGACCTACATACCGTCGGTATTTTGCCTTCCGGTCAGACTCAACTATTTATTGGCTTACACTTAATCCACGAAGTTACCAGCCCCCAAGCCTTTGCGATGCTGCGGGAACGGGGATTGAAGGTGCTGTATCCCGATCGCACTGTTGCTACCGTAGACCACATCGTTCCCACCGATAACCAAGTGCGTCCTTTTGTTGATGTCCTGGCAGAAGAGATGATGCAATACTTGGAAAAAAGCTGCAAAGAGCACGGGATTCGCTTTTATAACATTGGGTCTGGCAGTCAAGGAATTGTCCATGTGATTGCTCCCGAACTGGGATTAACCCAACCCGGCATGACAATCGCTTGCGGCGATTCTCATACCTCCACACACGGGGCATTTGGTGCGATCGCGTTTGGGATTGGCACCTCTCAAGTCCGGGATGTTCTCGCATCCCAAACCCTAGCCCTATCTAAGCTCAAAGTCCGCAAAATCGAAGTTAACGGCAAATTGCCTCCTGGCGTCTATGCCAAAGATGTCATCCTGCATATCATCCGTACCCTCGGAGTAAAAGGTGGTGTTGGCTACGCTTATGAGTTTGCTGGCACTACGTTTGAACAGATGAGCATGGAAGAACGGATGACTGTTTGCAACATGGCCATTGAAGGGGGCGCACGTTGTGGCTACGTTAACCCGGATCAGGTAACGTTTGAGTACCTCAAAGGTCGAGACTTTGCTCCCAAAGGCGAAGACTGGGATAAAGCGGTGGAATGGTGGACGAGTATCCGCAGCGATGAGGATGCCGTTTATGATGATGTCGTCACGTTTGAGGCGGCGGAAATTGCGCCAACCGTAACCTGGGGGATTACTCCGGGTCAAGGAATTGCGATCAATGAGGTTGTTCCAATACCGGATACTCTGCCAGATTCTGAAAAAGCGATCGCACAAGAAGCCTACAGTTACATGCACCTGAACCCAGGCGCACCCATTCAAGGTACAAAAGTCGATGTGTGCTTTATCGGTAGCTGTACCAATGGACGCATCAGTGATTTGCGAGAAGCGGCAAAATTTGCCAAAGGTAAGCGGGTAGCCGAGGGAGTCAAGGCGTTCGTTGTTCCTGGTTCAGAACGGGTGAAACAGGAGGCGGAAGCTGAAGGATTGGACAAAATTTTTCAGGAAGCTGGGTTTGAGTGGCGAGAACCCGGATGTTCCATGTGTCTGGCGATGAATCCCGATAAACTCCAGGGTAGCCAGTTGAGTGCCTCTTCTTCTAACCGCAATTTCAAAGGGCGTCAGGGTTCGGCAACGGGACGTACACTGCTGATGAGCCCGGCAATGGTAGTAGCTGCTGCGGTGAAGGGTGAAGTGTTTGACGTGCGGGAGTTACTGTAGGGGCATCTCTTGTGGATGCCCATTGTGGATGCCCATTGTGGATGCCCCACATTCAAGCAAGGCAGGTACAAGACATGCCCCTACTCGCCATTTCATGGCACGATTAAATGCCAAAGCCAACGAATCTCAACGAATATCAGCAGGAAATCCTTGCGTTCTACGAGGCGCGAACAAGCTATGACACCGAGTTTACCTATCGTCGAGCGATTCCTCTTGTTGAATTGGCTCACCTGCAACCTGGACAACATATTTTAGATGTAGCCACGGGAACAGGTATAGTCGCGATCGCTGCTTCCGAAATAGTAGGTTCTGAGGGTAAAGTCATCGGAGTCGATTTTACTCCAGGAATGCTCGACCAAGCACGACGAAAAATCAGAGTAGCGGAGTTACAAAACATCCAACTGATTGAAGCTGATGCGGAAAGTATCAACTTTGAGGATGAACGTTTCGACGTCATTTTCTGTGCTACAGCTATTGTTTTGTTGAGTAATATTCCTGGGGCATTAGGCAATTGGTACCGCTGGCTCAAAAACGATGGAATTGTTGCGTTTTCCTGCTGGTCTGAGACATCGTTTTTCACACCTATCATTACTCAAGTCTGCGCTAAGTATGGCTTGTCGCTGCCGAATCTCCATGAGCCGCTTGGCAGTCCAGAAAAATGTCGTACTCTACTTCAAGAAATAGGGTTTAAAGACATCGAGATAAAAACCGAGCAATTTGGCAGTTATCTCAATCTGGATGAGGCTAAAAATTTTTGGAAAGGCAAATGGCTTTGTCCAAATGGTCATCCTTTGTTACATCTATCAGATGAGCAAATCGAGCAATTGAAAGCGGAATTTAGGGCAGAAGTTGAGACATTAGTGACAGATAAAGGAGTTTGGTCAGAAAATACGACATTCTTTGTCATGGGTAAAAAGTAAGTCAAGAGGATTAATTTGATGAGTCAAGTCAAAACAGTTTCGGGACGGGGAATTCCTTTGGTAGGTAATGATATTGATACCGATAGAATTATCCCTGCCCGGTTTTTGCGCTGCGTCACGTTTGATGGTTTGGGAGAACAAGCGTTTGCCGATGATCGCGCACAGACACAGGGGCAACATCCCTTTGATCAACCTCAGTATCAAGGAGCCAACATTTTAGTTGTTAATGGTAACTTTGGCTGTGGTTCCTCACGAGAACACGCTCCGCAAGCCTTGGCGAAGTGGGGAATTCAAGCGATCGTGGGAGAGAGTTATGCCGAAATTTTCTTTGGCAATTGTGTTGCGATCGGAATTCCCTGTGTAACAGCACCAACCGAAACGATCCAGACCTTACAAACAATATTACAAAATAATCCCCAAGCTCCGATGCGTGTGGATGTAGAAGGAATGCAAGTCCATTGTGGTGACTTCATCGCTTCTGTATCTATGGGTGAGGGAATCAGGCAAATGTTGACGACAGGGACTTGGGATAGTTGTGGACAATTAATTGCCCAAGTTGAGCAGATTCAGACTACAGCAACTCAGTTGCCCTATATGAAGTGGGGGAGCCGAGTGGCTAGCTGAGAGGAGTATGAGTAATGCTAGCTGAGTAGGGCTTGGTGCAAAGATATGTGTGTAAGGCACCCAGAAAAGGGAGTGAGTTTTCAGCCAAATGGCGTAGATTATTGAAGACATCTAGCTAAAACTAAGTTTTAGCCATCCTAGGCATAAAGTCCGCTGTAGCGGACTTTATTTTTCTTAGCAAATTGTTACTCAAAATGAGTTGAAATAGCGGATCAACAGTAGTTTTCAGTTATTGACAGATTATTAATACAGTGAGATAATATCGAAAATTCAAGAAAAGCCTAGAAAATTTTACTGTCACTTGCTTCCAGTTTATTCTTATCAAGAACATCTACCTAAACTGGAAATTTTTACTTGGGAAATTAGGAAATAGATTTTCTGATGACCCTACCTTAATTACATAGTATTGTTTTCCCGATCAATCGGTAAGATCTAACCTTCGTTAAGTCGTTTGTTCTCTCGATTGAATCGGCAACGAATAACTTAGAGAGGTTAAAAATGTCCCTTGTAAAGCGGTGCATTGCTGAGTTTATCGGCACCTTTTGGCTGGTTTTTGGGGGTTGTGGAAGTGCCGTGCTGGCAGCCGCCTTCACAGCCGATGCGGCAAAAATAGGTTCAAATACAGCATTTCCACTGGGTATCGGGTTAGTCGGTGTCTCCCTAGCATTTGGTTTGACCGTTCTAACAATGGCGTATGCGATCGGTCACATTTCAGGCTGTCACTTGAACCCAGCCGTTTCCTTTGGTCTTTGGATCGGCAAGCGCTTCCCTAGTAGCGATTTGTTACCTTATATCGGTTCTCAAGTGAGTGGAGCTATTTTAGCGGCAGCCGCCCTGTTTATCATTGCGATGGGTAAACCCAAGTATGATCTGGGGCCTAATGGATTGGCAGTCAATGGTTTTGGAGAGCTTTCTCCGGATGGCTATTCCCTCTTGGCTGCATTCATCGCTGAGTTTGTGTTGACCTTCATGTTCTTAATGATCATTATGGGTGCAACAGACCGCCGTGCTCCTCAGGGTTTTGCTCCAGTTGCGATCGGTTTGGGACTCACGTTGATTCACTTGATTGGGATTCCAGTAACTAATGTTTCCGTCAATCCCGCACGGAGCTTAGGTCCAGCGCTAATCGTAGCAATTTTTGGAGGTCACACCCTAGCCCTCTCTCAAGTGTGGCTTTTCTGGCTGGCACCCATTTTAGGAGGATTAGCGGCAGGTTCTCTATATTTATCAGTGTTCAGTGAGCCTAGCTTGGAGCGGGAGCGGCAACCCGTGGAAACGGGGCTTTGAGCCAATCCTTTGGTCAGAACTGAATTCTGGATTTTGGGGTTCAATGATTCTCCGACCACTGACTATAGGGATACTGAACTAAATTGGCATTGAAGTATCTGGCATCATCAGACACTTCTTTGCCAATCCAGTCGGGGAGTTCAATGGATTGATTTTCGTCCGTGAGTTCAACTTCTGCGATAATTAATCCTTGATTTTCACCTACAAACTCGTCTACTTCCCAAATCAAGCCAGCGTAATCAATTTTGTATCGGGTTTTTTCAATCAAGGGCGCTTGGCATAAATTATCCAGCATTTCTTGAGCATCCTTGGCTGGGATAGGGTACTCATACTCTGCCCTGGAACAACCCTCCGTTACACCCTTGATGGTGAGATATGCTTGATTCCCAGCGAGGCGCACTCTCACAGAACAGTCTTTTTTCGTAGAAAGGTAGCCTTGACGATATACAGTACCTGTAGCGAGCAATCGCCACTGATCGCCTTTGACTAAAAATTTACGTTCGATTTCAGTTGCCATCTCTGCAATTGAGGGTTATAGCGACAAAAAACAGGGGCACTGGTTTCGTGCCCCTACTATTCTCTATTAAAAATGATTGGCTTTTCGTTGAGCCTAAGAAAATTATTTGAGATCACCCCAATTTACCTTACATTCCAGAAGTATTTTAGGACGCAGGATTAACTTTCTACGTCGAAAACTTGTTTTTTGAAGTTCTGAATTTCTCCCGAAAGTTCTTGACGAGTTGCAGCGGTTAATAAATAGCGGTAAATGAACCAAATTCCGTAACCTAGACCAATGAGTTCCAAAAGCACTGATAACAGTGGAATATCATTGATAGCATCCAGTAAAGCCAGCATGACTTTAACGCTAATTAAGGCAAAAAAAATCCAGCCAAGGCTTGCTAGAAGTGGCTGGTATTTTTGGAAAAACTCCCCAACAGAATTTTGCAAATCAGTAATAAATTCAGAGGTTTTTTCTCCAAACTGTAGCCATTGCTCCTCTTTAGCGGGTTTTGGAGAGGGCATCTTACTCAACTTCAGGTTATCTTCAACCTTGACTTCTACGATGGGCGCTTCTTCTTGAACTTCAATCATTTCTTCGCTTTTTACAATTTCAGTTGTCATAGCGTTTTTAGGGGATAATAACGTGGAATGATGGACTGATCGTCTACCTAAAGCGCTCACTTAACTCGTGAACCAAGCCCTTACGGGTCAATCACAGGGAGATTGCCCCTACCATTAATGAATCTGCGCTCTAGAACCAATTTTATTGATCGGTTCTTTTTAGTCTATTGATGCCTACCCTTTAGGGTCAAGATGCAACCCCAAAAAAATCCAATTTTCTGAATTTCTTTAAGGTATCTTTATGTTCTTATTTTTTCAAAAAAAATTAATCTTGAAAATGAGAAAATAATTACAATTCTTAAATAATTAAAGGCTAAATCATTTTAAATTAAATAAATAAAATCCTGATTATTATCGACATAAATTGACCAATGATTAATAACTAAAAACTACTGATTTCTCCTGCCTGAACAGAAAGAATTTGAGAAGAATTCAACCACTGGGAATCAAACGCTCCTAAATGAGTTGTGGTAATCAGGGTTTGAAAGCGGTCTTGAATAGCTTCTAGTAGCTGATTTTGACGGTTAAGGTCGAGTTCCGCTAGCACGTCATCGAGTAACAAGAGTGGGGGTTCCCCTACAACTTCTTCAATCAGCTTG
Source organism: Allocoleopsis sp. (assembly GCF_036703385.1). Lineage (NCBI taxonomy): Bacteria > Bacillati > Cyanobacteriota > Cyanophyceae > Coleofasciculales > Coleofasciculaceae > Allocoleopsis > Allocoleopsis sp. The sequence continues at coordinate 10,349 of NZ_DATNPA010000112.1, forward strand.
AGTTCTGCCAGCTTTAGGGCTAACACCAATGTGCGTTGCTGACCTTGGGAGCCATAAGACCTAGCAGGTGTCTGGTTGATGGTAAACTCGACTTCATCCCGGTGAGGGCCAACGAGGGTCGTCCCCTGACTTTGTTCAGGGATTCGGCGCTGTTGGATTTTGTCTAAAAATGCCTTTTGTACTTCTTCGGGGTCATCTTTTTCAGTACGGATATTGGGAGCATAGGTAACTTCCAGCACCTCAGTTGCCCCACTGATACTAGCGTGCCATGCCGCTGCGATAGGTGCCAGCCGTTCGATGACTCTTGCTCGACGCCGTGTGACGCGTGAACCGGCTGTCGCTAGTTGGACATCCCACAACGCTAGTTCTGTATTAAAGTCTCTGGATGATTCCTCAAGCTTGCCTTCTGCTGCTCCAACTCGGTATTTTTTCAGGAGGGCGTTCCGCTGTCGCAGTACCTGGTTATATTGCTGCAAGATGTAGGCATAGATAGGTTCTAACTGAATGAGCAGGGAATCGAGCCAGTTGCGACGCCGTTCCGGTGCCCCTCGTACCAGTTCCAAATCCAGACTAGAGAACT
>NZ_DATNPA010000113.1:0-7657 GCF_036703385.1 Allocoleopsis sp.
TTGGGGGGAACCCCCCCAATCCGGGTTTTTCCAAAGAACGATCGCTTTTCCCTTAAGTCAGTGCCATTAGTCCTAGGTCATCCTCCTTCTAAGAATCGTGAATTGCTGCAAACGTTTGGCTTAGAGAAATTGCTCTGAAGCGTTCAATCTCACATCTTTCTCGACTTTGGGAGGGTTATGCAGCAAATTGCTTTTCAAAGACCATTACCAATGAGAATGAATGGTGCCCAGTAATAAGGATGTGAAAAATCCACAGATCTTGCGCCAGTGCTAGTTCCGCTCACTTCTATTTCTGCCCGTGCCGGAGTATCTTTAGTCAGACCAAGTTGATGATTGATAAAGGCTTGTTGGACTTGCTGCATGGCTTTGGCAACAGTTTTACCCTGTTTGAGTTCATCGTAAAAGCGATTCATCAATACCTGAGTACCGCCGTCATTAACTTGCCAAAGTGATGCGAGAGAAGCTCGGACTTGATTGCGTTGTAATTGGTAGCCAAAGCCAAAGATTTCGATGCCGTTGCTGAGTTTGCTGCCCATCGCCGTTTCGCAAGCGCTGAGGATGAAGAGAGAGACGTTAGGGAGTGTAAGGGTGTTGAGGTCACGCAGGCTGAGGGTGCTGCCGTCGCCGAGCAGAATGAAGGATTTGTCAGGACTGCTCGAGACAAATGAGGCATGGGTGGCAAGGTGGATGATCGTGCTATTAGAGACGTTGCTTTTGAGGGCGGAGCGGCTGAGGCTATCGTTAATCAGCAATCGTGTGTCGGGGTAGAGTTTGGCGATTTGCTCGACTTCGGTTTGGGTTTGGCTGAGGGCTGCAAAATTATATTTCTGACCGTTGACAATCGGGCTATATGCTTTGGTGACTGCCCCCGCAAGGACTTTAGGGGTAAGATTGGTGGGTTTGTCAAGGGGAGTGAGGGCAAGAGCCGTGAGATAGTTGATTTGGTAGCGCTCTGCTAGCCATTGGGTGCCGTCGTAGAGGGCGGCGAGGGGGACATAACGCATGATGCCGTCAGGGGCGTAGACAATCGTATCAACTCCGGCGGCTTTGAGTTCAGCTTCAATTGGCTGGATGATGCTTTGGTAGAGTTTTTGGGCCGGTTGCTTGATGCGAGGGTCGCGCCCTTGCAGTTGTTGGCGGAAGGTTTGGATTTCGCTTTCGAGTTGCTTTTGAGGAATGGGGATGGATTTGTGGATCGGGGCACGATCATTGGTGAGGATGACGAGTTCGAGGCGATCGTCGAGGATAAGTGGATAGAACAGAGCAATGTTTTTACCGAGCTTTTTAATGCTGGATTGCAGGTCTTGATAAGCATTGAGGTTTAAGTTTTGATCAGCCGCCGTGCGTTTCAAGGTTTGTATTGCAGGTTTGATGGCAGAGTCTTCTGGAAAGTCTTTAATTAATTTCCTCTGTAATGCTTGTCTCTCTTTTGCATCAGCCACTTCTTTGCGCTCCAGTTGTTGCCCTGCGGCAGTAAAGGTGTCACCGTTAGCATCTACAGTAAAGTCTTTCCAGAACCACTCATAAGGTTCAAAGTTGTTTGTGATTAATACTTCAAAAGTGTGCAGAATCTTCTCTTCTTCAGGCAGTAGCTCTATACTTTCATTGAAACGCTTTGTGGAACTGGTGTCTTTAATGAAGTCTTGCAGATCTACTTCTTTAAGAAGATCCAAGACTTGTAAAGCTTCAACGACGCGATTCTGTTGGAGCAGGAGATCGGCAAGAGCGCGGTAGGTTCCCGCAATATTTTTAGTGTAGGATTCCCGCACTGAGCGAGATTGTTCCTCAGATAGCGCCATCGGAAATGGTAGATTATCTTGCCCTGCATTAAAAAGCCGTCGCCGAAAAGTTTCGTGACTATTAACGGATTTTTTATAAATAGTAATTGCAAGTTCAGGTTGATTCTGTTGCTGAAAAAACAATCCTAATTCACTGAAGAGTTCAATGTTTTCATCTCTGCCAGTTATGTTAAGCGCAGAAAGTGCGCGTTTATAGTAGCTAGAAGCTTTTTCATGCTGAGATAAAGCACTATAAGCCTTGCTCAATTGTATTAGTAAACCACCATAGCTTTGAGCAAACGGAATGATATTTGGAGATGTTTCAAAGAAAGAAAGTAAATCTTCATAGTAGCTAATTGCCTTTTGATATTCAGACATTGCCATATAGGAATTACCGAGATTAAAAATAATTTCACCAATTCCAGCGTTGTATTCTCGATAGATAGGTAGTGCTTGCTCATAGTAGTATGCGGCTTCATCATATTGAGATAAAATGCTGTATGTCTTTGCCAAATTAAATAGTATTCTTCCTTCACCTTGGCGATTCTTGTATTTCCGATAAATGGAGAGAGCTTTTTTGTAGTATTCTATTGATTCTGCATATTGAGATAATGAGTCATGAATAAAAGCTAAATTTCTCATGACTGCACCTTCAACATCTCCATCGTTGAGTGAAGCGGGAATTTTCGGGAAAATTGGAATTGCCTGTTGATAGTAGCGAATTGCTTCTTGGTACTTTGATTGTAAATCGTATGCAAGACCTAAGTTGAATAAAAGTTCTACTTCACTCTTCGGGTCTTTGAGGGTTTGCACTATAGGCAGTGCTTGCTTGTAGTAGGAAATTGCTTGTTCATGCTTGGATAAGGAGTTATGGGCAATACCCAAATTCAGCAGTACTTTTGCTTCTCCACTTTTATCTTTGAGTTGTTGATAAATGGTCAATGCTTTTTGGTACAAGGCGATTGCCTTCTCAGGTTGCTCGTCCTTAGGCAGATACAACTCTCCCAATCTAGACAACGCCTTAGCTTCGCCCTTGAGGTCTTTCAACTGTTGATAAATAGGAATTGCCTTTTCGTAATAGTAGGTCGCATTTCTACATTTAGGTAACGAGCGACACGCATTACCGATATCCATCAATAGTTGTGATTCGCCTTTCAGGTCTTGAATCTCCCGGTAAATATTTAATGCCCGCTCCCAAGATTTACCACCTCCATCCAACGCATCTTGACTGCGATATTGCTGAATTCCTCGTTCTAATAACCGCTTGGTTTCACTAGCACGCAGAGCATCACCTTCCGCATTTCTCTGCCTGAGCTTTGAATCAACTTCAGTTGATTGATCAGAAATTGGACGGTCTTCGGGTTGTTGAGAAATAAGATTGAATGCCTCGATATAAGGAGCCGCTTTTTCATTCTGCGATAAAAACATATATGCAGAAATCAGCCCCGCTAGCACGGTTTCTTGATGATTGCGGCTATTGAGTTGTTGAGCGATAGGCAATGCTTTTTCGTAGTAGGTGATTGCTTCTTCATATTTTTTAAACGAAAAATACAGCTCACCTAGGTGCATCAGTACGGTCATTTCACCATTGCGGTTATTAACTTCTTTAAAGATAGAAAGTGCTTTTTCGTAGTAGCTGATCGCTTCCTCATCTGGCTCATATGCAATACCCAGGTGCATCAGCACGGTTGCTTCACCATTGCGATCTTGAATAGCTTGATATATGGATAACGCCTGCTGTAAAGATTGAAGTGCTGTCTCATGCCCGTAATCGTGGTATTCCTCAATGCCTTGTCGCAACAATCGATCGCCTTCTGCTTTGCGGTCTTCCCTGGTCTGTGCTTGGGCAACGGCAGTCAGAGGAAAGTTGACGATCAACACCAGAGATAATGCGACAGGAGTTGCCAAGAGAATCGTTAGTGCAAATTGAGGGAGCGATCGACGGGCGCGCATAGAAAAATCCTGCTGCAAACTTGCTCTAGTTAGTCATATCAATATTCCCATGAATACTAAAGCTAGCGAGCGATTCATAATAGTTACCTTATTTTCAAAGTTTATCCACGATTTACCGTAACCAGCTTTCCATTGCTGTTTCAGCTTGCTTCACCACCATGAGATCGACGAGCGAGCCAATCCCTGATCGTGACTCAAAATCCCTAAGCACTCGCTCTCTAGATTTAGCCAAGCCAAATAGCGATCACCCTCCGCACAGGTAAAGAAGCTCATCAGTAATCTATGTAAAACGGCATCGTCGTGTATTGATAGAAACATTTGGAATACACAGACATGGCGTACCTTCCTACTCAAAAATCCGACGAATAGGGATCTTCTAAGTGTTGCATTATTTTATGAAATTGGTATTACAGCATCTCCTCAATGCGGCGAAAATCTCGTTCGACTTCTGCCCAGAGGGAGCGATTTTGGGGATCAGTCCGTAGAGCTTTTTTGAGATAAATTCTTGCCTTATCGAGTTGCCCTTCGTTAACGAGATGCCGTCCCCAGCTCGAATATGCGATCGCCTGCCACTGACGCACCTCTGGATCGAGGGGAATACGGTGAGCTAAACCTTCAACCAGTGCGATCGCACGAGCAAAACGTCGGCATTTCAGCAGTTGCTGAAGTTGCTCATAAGCATTCCACTTCAGCTGTTTATCCATATCAGACAGGGGTGGGGTGTAATGCACCACAGGTGGCTTACAAGTCCCCTTCGCGGCTGATGGCGATCGTGGCGTTCCCCCAGCCTCCTGAGGGGCACTTCTCGTCGCCACTGTTTGGGAGGGGCTAGATACCGTCGCACTCCCTACCGGCTCATTCATCACACTTAGGAGAAGCTTATAGGCTTCCGTCAACTGAATAAATTTGTCTTGGGTGAGCGTATCTCCCGCGTTGACATCAGGATGATACCGACGTGCTAGACGCCGATAAGACGTCTTAACTTCAGCCAGGGAAGCTCCATACGTTAAACCCAATAAGCGGTAGCAATTCGCCAGATCCATCGATAAGGAAAAGCAATGATGAACTTGACGCCTTAAAAAGGGCACTTTAGCATGTTTGAGCCTTCCACCGCTATAAACAGCGGTATTGAAAGGACTTGGGAAGCCCCATGACTTTACCCAGAGCTAAGCCTGCACATTTCTAAGGCAAAGAAAACAGTATAAAATGTCCGTTCTACTCCTATACACAGAAGACTCGACCCAAACAGCCATTTTTGTGAGGGACGCCTTAATTTTTCTAATCAAGGTTCTAGCGTTTAGGGGCAGCCGATGCAGCAGATTTTCCCTTTGACACTCCCACGGAAGACTGCGCGGGAGAACGCTCACCGACCTCAATGAGACCACAGTTGCTTGAAGTGCCTGCCCTGAGAAGACGCTTCTCGCACCATATTTTCACCCCCCAGGTAAATAAACCCATGCTTTTCATACCACGCTCTCAACTTATCGATTCCTAATGGGCTGGAGGCGTCAAGTTCCAAGTGGATGGCTTTATCATTAAATTTGTCGCAAATCGCTTGCAGCATGATTGAGCCGTATCCTTTCCCTCTATCTTCGGGCATCACTGTAATAAACTGGAGAAAGTAAAATTCTGGCGTTGCCGAGATCGAGGCAATACCAATCAGAATGTCTCCTTGGAAAAACTCATACCGAACTTCCCCAGGAATACCGGAAGTCCTTTCAAAGGCTTGAATCGATACTTTCATGATGTAACCTTTCTTGAACCCAAGGCATCCAAACTGGAATACAGATGGGTTCAAATCGATTATTACTAACAAGGAACACAAGAAGAAGTTAACCGAATCGAGCGGTTTACTCCCTCTATATCGAGTTTCCACTAGGCAGCCAGTGAAGTGCAAGGGTTAGGCAGGGCAAAAGACTGGTTTGTCATAGCATCACACCGATGCTCCTCAGGTCCTTACTGCGATCGCACACCCGAAAGCGCGGCGAGTTCCATCGGCAAATCAATTATGTTTCTTCTGTAAAGCTGACGAAGCGTCAGGAACTATTCAGTCCGGATTTGCGCCTATGGGTTTGTATCAGTGACTAAGGCAAAAGCCAAAGACTGAATTGGAAAAAGCTGCTTCTCAATTGAAGTGGTGTGAGTTTGCGAGAGGAATTTATGCGTTTTCCTAGCGTTGCTTTTTGTACTCTGACTGTTCTCTTAGCGGGTGGGCTGACAGCTCATGCCAGTGAAAGCCTAACTGCTGGAGATTCTCCTCAGGAACCTATGCTTTCTGAGGCAACTACTGCAACCCCTAGCGTTACTTTAAAGGGAACGGAAGGAACTGCCCAACTGAGTAAGGGGCAATCACCCCAAATTATGGTACAGCCAGAGGCCACAGATTCCAGGAAAGAATTTTCCTTGGAGCCTTCTGTATCTACTGAGAATACCAAAGTGGCAGTTGAGAAGCAAGTCGAATCCTTGGCTAACAGGCCAGAGGCTGAAGTCCTCAAATCGGATAACAACCTTACCAAGTTATCAACTCCCGCTATCAACCCATCTGGAGTAGATAGAACCTCAAACGAAAAATCTTCCCTAGTAGCCCAGAGGGAGAAGGGCGCAGTCAGTTCTAAGGCGGAGGCACTGCGTCAGGATGAAATTACTGCCCAGTCATCTACCACTAACACCAGCCAACTGGTAGCGGATGCCAAACCAAAAGGAACGGCAAACTGTATCGCGATGGCTAACTCAGACAGCCAGCAGATTGCTCAAGGAACAGCTCGCCGCTGTCCCCGTCCCCAAGCCATTCCTAAGTTGACGGTGCCTGAAGTGCCTGAAGAATATGGTGCTTCACCCGCATTGAGCATCTACATCCCTGTAGGATATGGTGCTGATAAAAACACCCTCTTTATGAGCGGCACCTATCAAAACAGTGTGCGTCGGGATGAGGGTTCTGTCGGTACTGGAGGGATAGGAATTGGCCTAGGCGATGCCGATAAATCAGTGGGAGCCGAACTCTCTTATGCATTTGAAACCACTGACGACCCCTTCGGTCAAGGTGGATTTAACGGCAAGCTACATCGTCGGTTGGGGCAAGATTTATCCGCTGCGATCGGTTGGAATGGCTTTTTAAATATTGGTCGCAACGACTTTGAACAGTCGAAATATGGGGTAATTACCAAAGTTTTCCGCACCCAAGACTCCCTCAGTAAACCCTTCAGTCGTGTCGCCGTCACGGCCGGTGTAGGAGATGGACAGTTCCGCTCCAATGGCGCGGTGAAAGTAGGCGATAATAACGCCAACGTGTTTGGGAATGTGGCGATTCGGGTTGCGCGACCTGTCAGTTTTATTGCCGAGTGGACTGGGCAAGATCTAGGCTTGGGTCTTTCCATCGCACCCTTTAAGAACATTCCGTTTGTCATTACCCCAGCCGTGCGCGACATTGTGGGTGCTGGTGACCACGCCCGCTTTGTTTTAGGTGCTGGAACCGCAATTCGGTTTTAAGGAAGAGGAGTACAGGGAATGAAAACCATGAAATCCATAGCTTGGGTTATCGGTCTAACTGTTGTGGCTGGAGGCATCATGTCTAATCCAGTGCGAGCTGACCAAAGTTTTTCCGATATCACAGGAACCAATATCTGGAACAATATACCACCTGTATTGGGGACAAACGGCAAGCTCGATCCGAAGTTAGTCGAAAACATTACACGGGTTAATCGGGACTCGGAAGCCGCCTTTGAGGCTTGTAATGCCGCACTCGCGCAAATTGAGCAAACGGCTCCAACAACGCGCCGATTTGCTCGACAGCCTTCCACTGTAACCGCTGAAGTTCCCACGGCTTGCCGTCAACTAGAACAGTTAAGAACCGAGGCGGAAAACTTGAGAGCTACCGTAGAACAAACTGAACGGACTCTGTCGCGATCGGATTTTGCTGCTTGGTAGTT
>NZ_DATNPA010000114.1:0-8272 GCF_036703385.1 Allocoleopsis sp.
CTGGAATATGGGCTAGAAGGGGCAGAGAGTATTCGCGATCGCACAATCCCCACCTTCTCACGCGGCGAACTGCCTCACTTCGCTGGCATCAACACCTTCATGAAAGCCCCCTACCTAGAAGATGTTCGTAAGGTTGGGGAGTATGATGTAGCGATCGTCGGCGTTCCTCACGATTCTGGAACAACCTATCGTCCCGGCACTCGCTTTGGCCCCCAAGGGATTCGTCGTATTTCTGCCCTGTATACCCCCTACAACTTTGAATTGGGAGTTGACCTGCGGGAGCAAATCAAACTCTGCGATGTGGGCGATATTTTCACCATTCCCGCCAACAACGAAAAGTCATTTGACCAAATTTCCAAGGGTATTGCTCACATCTTCAGCTCTGGAGCATTTCCGATTATTTTAGGGGGCGACCACTCCATCGGTTTCCCAACTGTTCGGGGCATTTGCCGACACTTGGGCGACAAAAAAGTTGGGATTATTCATTTCGATCGCCACGTCGATACCCAGGAAAGCGACCTAGATGAGCGGATGCACACCTGCCCCTGGTTCCATGCCACCAACATGAAGAATGCCCCGGCAAAGAACTTAGTGCAATTGGGGATTGGCGGTTGGCAATGCCCCCGCGAGGGCATCAAATTTTACCGGGAACGGGCAAGTAGTAATATCCTGACGGTAACCGACATTACAGAAATGGGGTTAGATGCTGCCGTAGAGTTTGCCCTCGAAAGAGCGTTGGATGGCACCGACTGCGTTTACATCAGCTTTGATATTGACTGCATTGATGCAGGCTTCGTCCCCGGTACAGGTTGGCCTGAACCCGGTGGACTCCTCCCCCGTGAAGCCCTGCATCTACTGGGCAAGATTGTGCAAAAAGCTCCGGTTTGCGGGTTGGAAGTGGTGGAAGTTTCCCCACCCTATGACATCAGTGATATCACCTCGCTGATGGCAACTCGTGTGATCTGTGACACGATGGCGCATCTGGTGCTATCCGGTCAACTGCCCCGCAAGGAGAAACCCTCCTACATTCATCCAGAGGCACAACCCGAACTCGTAGCGTGGACTTGAACGATGCACGAGACTGATATGACCAAGGCACTAATTATGACCGTGCGGGATTGGTGGGAAGCACAGCCAGAACACCCCAAAGTTTCCCACGTCCATCTCACGGTGGGTCAGTTCACTTGTGTAGAACCTGCGAGTTTGCAATTTGCCTTTGAAGTTCAGACCCGCAACACCTTTTTAGACGAAGCAAAACTGGTGATTCGGGAAACTCCCTTGATTGCCTTTTGCGATCGCTGTCAACAGGAGTATCGCCCCGAAATTGGCATTCAATATGCTTGCCCAGACTGTCATTCGCCAATGGAAAACATTCGATCTGGGCGAGAACTGAAAATTGATCGCGTTGAATACGCGCAACCCGACGCAATAGTTTCGGGCGGACAAGATGCTCATCCCAAATAAGGATTTGTAGGGGCGGGTTTAGGCAAACACTTTCCACTGATAAAAATAATTTTTGTTTAAAACCCGCCCTTACTCCCCAATTACCCATTCCCCATTCCCTAACCATGCACCAAACATTCGACGCCGCCCTAGGAATTAACTTACTCCATGCCAACCAAGAAGGAGCCGACCACAATCGCGCCCATTTTGATGAGTGGGGTATCACTTGCTTGAACGTGATGAGCAGTCCCGGTGCGGGTAAAACTGTTCTGCTAGAACAGACCCTAGCGGCTCTCAGTAGTAAGCTCAAGATTGCAGTAATCGAGGGCGATATGACGACTGAACTCGATGCCGATCGCCTTCGTAAATACGGTGTTCCTGTGATTGCCATCAATACCGGTCGCTCCTGCCACCTCGATTCCAAGATGGTTGCGGGTGGCATCCATCAGCTAGCCCATCAATACAATCCTTCAGACTTCGACCTCGTACTAGTAGAAAATGTCGGCAACCTTGTCTGTCCCGCTGAATTTGAAGTGGGCGAACACGCCAAAGTTGCTTTGTTGAGCGTCACAGAGGGAGAAGACAAGCCGCTGAAATACCCGGTGATGTTTCAAGAAGCCGATTGTCTGCTCATTACCAAGATGGACTTAGCACCTTATCTGGATATTGATGTAAATCGGATTGTGGCGAATGTTCGGCAAATGAATCCTAGTGTGACGATTATCCCAGTTTCGGCCAAAACGGGAGAGGGATTGGAAACCTGGTTTGAGTGGGTGCAATCTCAAGTTGTCACAAAATTAATGGTAGGGTGCGTGAGCGATCGCGTAACGCACCAACTTGCTTAGTCATCAACCCAAAGAATGAACACACCTTGGCACAACAGTGAGTTACGACCCACCTAATAGGAATGGCACTGACTTAAGCACTCTCCTACCTCACCAACAAACCCTTGTGCAGGGGGTCTGGGGGAGGCACTCCGTCCCCCAGTGGGGGGTTTCCCCCCAAACCCCCCAATCTGGGTTTTTCCAAGAAACGATCAATTTTCCCTTAAGTCAGTGACATTCTACCTAACGCACCCGACTATCTAGCAACCCATTTCCCTGTGAGGATACGCCATGAAAATGCGATCGCTCCTCTCCTACATCATTCTTTTCCTGGTCACATTGACGTTTACCATAGGTTGCACCAACCCTGCGGTTTACATCAAAACAACGAATGAAACGGATTCCGCCTCTTCATCAGTAGCGGGTGCGGTACGTTTGGGATTCAGCGCGTGGCCTGGATGGTTTCCCTGGCAAGTGGCTCAAGACGAAGGAATATTTAAGACCAACAACGTTCAAGTAGACCTGAAGTGGTTTGATGGATATCTGGAATCGATCAGCACCCTGACAGCAGGACAAATTGATGCCAACAGCCAAACCCTAGGCGACACCGTCAATTCCATCGCGGGTGGTGCAGACCAAGTAGTTGTGCTGGTAAACGATAACTCTACGGGTAATGACAAAGTGATTGTCCGCGAGGGGATTAACTCCGTTGCCGACTTGAAAGGGAAAAAAGTTGCTGCAGAGGAAGGCACCGTTGATCACTTTTTGTTGCTCTTAGGACTCAAAAAAGCAGGCTTATCTCCACAAGACATCCAGTTTGTCCCCCTAGAAACAGGTAAAGCCGCAGCCGCCTTTGTCGGGGGTCAAGTTGATGCAGTGGCAGTATTTGCCCCCTTCACCACTCAGGCATTAAAGCGTCCGGGTAGTAAGGAACTGTTCAGTTCCAAGAACTTTCCGGGAGCCATTTCCGATCACCTCGTGTTCACGCGCAAGTTTGTAAACGAGCATCCGGAACAGGTGCAGGCACTCGTTAATGCCTGGTTTGCCACGTTGGATTACATGAAGGCCAATCGAGACAAAGCCTATAAGACGATGTCAAAACGAGCTGGTGTCTCTATGAACGAATACAAAGATTATGCGGATGGCACTCGGTTGTTCTCCATAGAAGACAATCTAAAAGCCTTCCAAGCGGGTAGTAATATGACCTCCTTACAATTTGCTGCCCAGGAGATGAGCAACTTTCTTAAAGACGTTGGTCTCGCTAAAACAAAACCAGACATCAGCAAGTTATTTGACGATCGCTTCGTCAAAGCCTACGCCGAGAAAGTCAAGAAATCATAAATCTGCTCACTGGAGACATCTTGATAATAAATCTTATTTAAACCAAATCCCATCAGTTCCTTTATCCTTGGTGGAATTCAGCCATGAGCCAAAGCCCTGGATCGATTCGATCGCTCATCCGACCTACAACACTAAAACCCACTGTTTTCTGGCAAATCGCCGAAGATATCCCCAAACCCCTCAACACAACATTAGTCATTATTTCCATTGGAGTTCCCTTGCTACTGTGGTGGCTGGTAACCACATTTGGCAACATAGACCCTAAGTTTCTTCCCTCACCGGGTAAAGTGCTTGAAGCGTTTGGACGGCTGTGGAGTACTCGCGAACTGCTCAAGGATACCGTGGCGAGTCTATGGCGGGTGGGTGTTGGGTTCCTATTTGCAGCCATCTTTGCCATCCCCATTGGCGTGCTGATGGGAAGTTTTGCTAGCATTCGCGCCCTGTTGGAACCCATTTTTGGGTTGATGCGCTACATGCCGGCTCCTGCCTTCATCCCCCTGCTGATTTTATACCAAGGTATTGGAGAGGAACCCAAGATAACCCTTATCTTCATCGGGGTCTTTTTCTTTAACTCCTTGATGGTCATGGATACGGTGAAGTTCGTGCCTAAAGATTTGATTGAATCAACTTACATGTTGGGAGGAAACCGTTTACAAACTCTGTTTCAGGTCATCTTTCCCCATGTATTGCCTGGAATTATTGATGCTTGTCGAATCAACTTAGCGGCTGCATGGCAGTTGGTGATTGTCTCCGAACTGATTGCAGCCACGGAAGGCTTAGGTCGTCGCATCAGCGTAGCCGGTCGATTCCTTAGGACGGATGAAATTTTTGTAGGGTTGATTGTCATTGGAGTAATCGGGCTGGCCTTCGACTTGCTATTCCAGTACTTGCTACGAGTTTCCTGTAAGTGGGCAAGCCAACAACGATAATTCCTTTTTATGCTTCAGCTCAAAGTGTGACCGATTTTACAGCACTGCCCCCAGGCGAATTGATACCGAATACTAATCTAGATTCAGAGGTTTAAGCCATGTATCTGCAAATCACCAACCTGCACAAGCACTTCGAGACAAAAAACGGAACGTTAGTTGTCCTGAAGGACATTAACATGACGATTCAAGAAGGTGAATTTATCTGTGCTGTTGGTGCATCAGGATCGGGTAAATCGACCCTACTGCGACAGATTGCCGGACTTGATAGCCCTACATTGGGAGAGGTCAAGATTGATGGTAAGCTCGTCACGGGGCCTGGACCCGATCGCGGTATGGTGTTTCAGCACTACACGCTCTACCCCTGGATGACTGTACAGGAAAATACCGAGTTTGGACTCAAGCTTCAGGGTGTGCCCAAGAAACAACGGCGGGAACAAGCCAGCTACTACCTGAGTGTAGTGGGGTTGACTCCGTTCGCCAAAGCCTTGCCGGGAGAGCTATCGGGTGGAATGAAACAACGAGTTGCGATCGCGCGCGCCCTCGCCTCGGAACCCAAAGTGCTATTAATGGACGAACCCTTCGGAGCGTTAGACATTCACACCAAAGAGTCGATGCACGAATTCATGCTCGACCTGTGGCAACGCACCAACATCACCATCTTTATGATTACCCATGACGTGGAGGAAGCCGTTTTTCTCTCCAATCGAATCTACGCCCTGGGTGCACGTCCCGGCACGGTGAGGAAGGAAATTTCGATCAGACTGCCCCATCGCACCCACACCGTTAAGCGCCACTCGATATTCCACGACTACCGGGATGAACTAATGGATTTGATGCGAAGACATGGACAAGAGGCTGTGTTAGCTGCTTAGCTCTAAATATCAGCGACCAACAGTTCACTGTTCACTGCCTACAATCCTGTTGAGGAGTTGTGCAATTTGCTGGTTCGTTGTTGTCAAGTTAAACCGCTGACTGGCCTGAAGCTGTGCTTGGTGAGAAACAGTTGCGGTATACTCTGGCTGGTTACGACAGCTAGTGATTGCTTCTGCGAGTTTTTGTGAGTCTCCAGGCGGAACCAACCAACCCGTATGCCCATGTTCCACTAATTCGACTACACCTCCCGCCTCTGTGGCAACCACAGGCCGTCCACATAGCATCGCTTCGACAATCACTCGCCCGAAAGGTTCTGCGGCTGTCGATGTATGCGCAACCAAATCACAAGCTGCCATTAGCTCAACGATATCTGAACGAAATCCTAAAAAGCGTACTCGTTCCTCCAGTCCTAAGTTAGCAACCTGTTCGTGTAACTGCTGGACATAATCCTGCTCGCCAAACAGTGCATCCCCGACAAAAATGGCTGTTACATCTTTGGGACATTGTGCCAGGGCTTCCAGCAAAATATGCTGTCCTTTCCAGGGAGACAAACGGCTGAAGTGACCGACTACAAAGCGTCCATCCAGCCCAAACGGCTTCTTAAGCTGGCTGAGGTTGGCTTGATGACTCTGATAGAGTTCAGGTTCAAAACCGTTGTAGACTACCTCTGTTATTTCAGCGCGTCCTCCTGCTGCTACGAAAGCAGCTTGACTGGCGATAGAGTTAGCAATGACTAATGAGGCTCTTGCATTAGCCAAAGTTATAGCAATACGGCGGTTGGTTCGGCTGAAGTGATCGATAGATAGAATGTCATGCAGATGATAAACCAGAGGGCGATGACTTAAAAAGCTTGCTATTCCACCAATGACGAGAGCTTTCTGGGTATTGGCATAGATCAGATCGTATTCACGAGCTTTTTGAACGACCTGAGCAATCACAGGCACCAGCGAACTCGCGCTTCCTAAACTCTGTGCAAAGCTGCTTTGTTTACGAACTTGTATCGGCTGAGTGGCTAATACTTGGACTGGAATTTGCCGTTGCTCCAGTAATTTTCTAAAAGAACCATCTGCAAATAAGCCGACTAAACAGCTATCTTGATATGGTTTCGTAATATCTATTAGGCACAGTTCTGCCCCCCCTAGTTCTCCACTCTGGTCTAGAAATAGGATTTTCATCAGCTTACTTAACTAAGAAAAATTTGTATATATTATTGTTGTTTTGATGTTTAGGCTAAGACAACTTGTCTAACCCGCTGGGAAATTTTGTACCAGTCAAAGTTTGTGGCAGCATACTCGCGACAAGCTTCTCTAGAAGGCATGGGTAATTTTCCTATTATCAGTTCTTCTAATCGGTCGGCAATAGCTGTTGCCTCTGTAGAAGAAGCAATCAAATCCGGTGAGAACGGCTCTAAGATTTCCGGCATTCCACCAACAGGAGTACATAGTGCCGGAGTGCCACAGGCAAGCGATTCTAGCACCGCTAATCCAAATCCTTCTAAAGATTGGCTGGGCATCACGCTCAAGTCAGCAGCTTGGTAAGCTACAGGCAACTGCTCATCCGGTAAAAAGCCGAGAAATCTAACGTTATCATTCAGCCCCAAATCTGTCGCCTGCTGCTCAAGTGCCCCCTGTAGTGGTCCTTTTCCAGCGATCGCTAACCAAACATCAGGAATTTTAAGTTTAATTGTAGCTATTGCCGTTAACAATTTATCCAGTCCAACTCGATGCACTAAGCGACGAGGGGTAAATAAAATCGGGCGATCTTGGGTCCAGTTAAGCTGTGATCGAGCTTCTTGACGTGATAAGTTGGGTTGAAATCGGGATAAATCAACGCCGCCGGGAATTATGTGGATCTTGCTCCAAGGAACTTGATACTCTTGATGCAAGATAGTGCCAAAGGCTTTGCTTAACACAATGAAGCGATCGCAACGATCATAAACTCTTTGTTCGACCCAGTGCTTCAAAAAAATACTCAGTTTTCCAGCTCCCTCCTGCTTACTTTCCAATGCCCAAGGACCGTGAAAGGAGAAGGTGATCGGCACCCCCGACGGTAAAACCTGCAAGAGTGGAAGGCTGTATAGTGCAAAATGCAGATTAATGGCATCAGGTTGGGCAGCTTTTCGCCTCAAAAAATTGGAGCGAATGAGCCAAAGGCGTTGCAAGAGTCTATTATCGGGTTCAGCTAAATTAGTTATTTTTAAGGCAGAGTTGGGCTGAGTTTCTGGTAGACCAACTCCACACAATTCAACTTTATCTTGACCTGCTGCTAGCTGATGGGTCAGTTCATAGACGTATCGATCCAGTCCTCCCGGTGTTTTCGGGAACCACCCTAGACCGACGCAAAGAATGTTTGCTGCTGTATCAGCAGGATTACCTGTGTAGTTTTCCACTTTGTTGTCTGCAAATATACATTATCCAGATTTCTAATAATTGCACTCAGATCACCGCTCCCTAAGATAATGAAGAACAGATTACTGTTACTAGTCAACAAACTATGGCAAGAGAAGCGATTATTCTTCCAAAAAATGAATCGCCACCTAAGGAATTTAAAGCAGATCGAAAATTATCACCAGCATCGCATGATTAGTTTCCTACCCTTTGGGCTTACAAGACTAATTGTCTCTACTTTAACTGCACTGTATCTAACTTCAAACGCATTGAGCAATATTCCCTACAAAACATCTTGGATAGGTAACACGTTCGGCGGTGGCAGTAAGTGGGTACAAATTCAAATCAGTGCAATGTATGTAGCGAACGATGGAACGGTTTATACCAATAGCGTGTGGGATGAAGCGGGTAGAGAGGCAGGAATTTATAAGGACGGAGATGCGATCGCCAAAGCTAGTAATCTTCATGGATGGGG
>NZ_DATNPA010000115.1:0-14144 GCF_036703385.1 Allocoleopsis sp.
TTGCAGTTAGCGTAGAACCGATTGATTGCAATATATGCTCTATCTACTGCGACTTGACAAGCATGAGAGTTCAAGGCGTTTACAAATGGAAACTCAGCTCTCAGTGCCGTGTTGTGACGATACAGCTCCTTTTGCCCCACCTCTCGATTGTCCATCCAAAAGCGGATAATCTTGTTGCGGACAAATTGTGCTGTCCTAATCGCCTCGTCTATGGCAGCGTATTGAGTTGTTTTTCCCTTAGCCTTGAACTCTAGGACAATCATTTGATGTGGAAAAACCTACATCAAAATCATATCATGGATAAAGCCGTCCTAGAAGGACGGGGCCTGAATCCCATTTTTTTGGTCATCAAGTGGAGGCTGTTGAACTGGTCTACAGAGTAATTCAGCAATTTACGCCACCTGCGTGAGGGGATATAAACTTTTGCAACAAAGCGAATGATGCTTCAATTGTAAGAAATCGCGCTCTTACAGACACTGGGGTCTAAAATCGGAATGACGGGATGCAAAGGGGCGACAGATGCTCAAGCGGATTTGGCGGTGGCTTAAGGGGTTGTTTCGGCGTTGGTTTGGCAGTGGAACCTCATCCCAATCCTCCTCTTACCGGAACAGAGTCCATTCATCTTCCTCCAATTCTGGAATGCGGGACTTAGAAGCGTTACCCTCCCTAGCCGATTCAGATTATGAGTATCTGTTCAGGCAACTGCTGGAAGGAGTGGGACATGGCTGGGATCAGCAACGGGTTTCGCGCTGGTTTGAGGGACTTAAAGGACGCGTCACCGAAGCGGATTGGGTGTCGTGGCTGCGGCGTTTTGGGGAACGAGTGCTGGCATCACCCGCACCCAACGATGAGTTAGCAATGCGACTGGTGCATTTAGCCGATCAAGCACAATCTACCCCTGCTCTACAGGAAATTGGAAATGTGGCCTATGACATTGGCAGGCAGCTGTTAAATAGGGATTCGGGTGGAGCGGTTTGGGAGTATGAGGGGCCAGATGCCTCGGCTACAGAGTCTTTTCTCCCTTTAACCGCCTTGGATCAACAGGGTGAACCCATTAATCAGGAAGAGGCAGCTACTGAAACGATCACGTTGGATGAGTTATTGGTAAGGTTGCAGCAAGACCCCAACTTACTTCAACTGGTTGCCCAGCAGTTGGGAATTGAAACCAATGATCCACAAGCAATCATTCAGGAACTCGTCAATCAATTTACTGCGACGGCTCAGTCCGCTAACGATGAGGCAGAAGCCTAATTCAGTGGGAATTGGGAGAAGTTCCATTCCCTATAATCAATTAGGGTTGAGCCACTTGGAGATCTGGCTGGCCAGTCCACTCAAAAGTGCGCCAGCCATCAATAGACCGATCGCTGGCGTAAATACAGGCTCCCACAAGCGATACCAGAGATCTAGTCCCAAGGGAACGCCAATGGATCGACCGACTACTGCGATCGCTAACCAAAAAAAGCTCAACAAAACCAGGAACACATCAACCATTAAAAATTGATTCAGCCAACGGACGAGTCGGTCTTTCATCAGGTTATATTTCCCTAGGGAAATCACTCTTGTTCGTTATAAATTGTGAGAGTTTCGGGCTGATCTTGCAAGATAAGAACCCCTATTCCCACGGCTCCCTCCTGTTCAAGGTCTTCTATGTAACCGCTTTGATTCTGCTTCGCTTCGCTGGAACTCTCAAATGGCCCAAAGAAGTAAGTGCAATCTGGCGTCTCCGTAACAATTTTTACCCACCAAGCCATGCTGTTAGTAGTATCCTTCGAGAACTTCTCTGGTGCCAGTGTTGGCAAGGCCATGTCCAAGGTGCTGGTAACCTTCACCATCTGTCGCTGAGGTAATTGGAGCAACAGGCAAACGAGGGCGCAAAGTAGAAAGAATAAAAAAACTCCGAGCATTTTTACACTCTTGCGTTGTTTCAGCGAACGGGGTCACTCAGCGTCGAGGGTCAGTGAGCCAAGAAGCATCACCGCTCACAAAATTTTGCACATTTATTGATCGTTGTCAAGTCAAATGCAAGTACCCAGACAACGTTCGTTCCATGATGGCTCAACGGCACTGATAATGAATGCTAGGACTCTCTCGCCACTGGCATCCCAATACTAGAGGGGCACTTCAACTTCGGCGAGCCACAGCACAGGGAGTCAAGACTTGGTATGTAACTCACTGTTCCGGCGTAATATGGCTAAATTTTGCCTTCGACTTCATGGTGCTGCCAGCGTAGCTTTGCTGACCTTGACTACAGGCTGTGCCTCGCTCTCACTGCCTGAGACTACAGTCAGAAAGACTTCATCGTCAGTACGCCACTTTACGGCACGCTCAGTTGTATCCCAAGAGTCTTCCTCGAACTGCCCTCGAATCGAGCCCTTTACTAAGGCTGTTGACAAAGCAATGAGGGCAGCTATTCTGGCTCAATCAGCTAAATCCAAACAAGATTGGGATTTAGTCGTCTCAAGTTGGGTGCAAGCGATCGGGGCAATGCAAGCCGTTTCCCCACAAAGTCCCAAACGTGCTTTTGCCCAGAAAAAAGTCGCAGAGTATCTCCAAAACCTGGATGTTGCGATCCAAAAAGCAGCGATCGCTAATTCCCAGCTGCCCTTTGCTAGCTTCAACAACCAAATCTTTGACGAGCAGCTACTGCTTTATCTATCCTATATCGCTGCTGTTGGTAAGCCCGATGTTCTAATTGTCGGTAGTTCCCGCGCTTTAGTAGGCATCGATCCCCAGCAGTTGCAACAAGCTTTAGCCGCTCAAGGTAAAGGAAATCTCAAAGTCTTCAACTTTGCTGTCAATGGTGGAACAGCTCAAATTGTTGACTTTCAATTGCGGCAACTTCTAACTCCCGAACAACTGCCACGCTTAATTCTGTGGGCGGATGGGGTACGAGCGTTTAACAGTGGGCGACCAGACCGAACCTATAACAGCATGGTCGCGTCTGCTGGATACCAAGGCTTGATGGCAGGCTCACGCCCTACACTCCCCCAAAACGGATCTGAAACGTTTGAGGACTGCGAAAACACTTCAGGGGCGTCCCTGTCGAGATTCAGCCCACAGAATTCCAAAGCGTCAGGTAGCTCAACCAGCTTAGCAGCTACTCCAAGGCCGTGGCGGATGGCAGGAGTATCTCTTGAAGCGATGGGCAATTCAGGAACCATCCGAGATGAAGGGCTACTCTTAACACAGTTGGATGAGATAACAGCGCCTTCTGGGCTGACTCTGGCTCGGAACATAACAGGCTACAGTAGTTTGGCCATTAAGGCCAATGGTTTCCTCCCCTTGGATATCCGTTTCGATCCCAAAATCTACTATCAGAAAAAGCCACGCGTATCGGGTCGATATGATGCCGATTATCAGCCCTTCAATTTAGCAGGACAGCAAGCCACTGCGCTCAATTCAGTGAAAGCCTTGGCGAAGCAGCAACAGATTCCCTTGGTTTTCGTCAATTTGCCCCTCAACCAAGACTATTTAGATTCGGTGCGCCGCCTCCGGGAGCAGCAATTTCAGCAGTTGATGCAGCAACAAGCGGGTGACGGCTTGAGCTTTATCGATATGGGACGACAGTGGCCTAACCAAAACGAATATTTCTCTGACCCCAGCCATCTGAATCGCTACGGAGCCGCTGCGGTTGCGAAGCAGCTGGCAAATAATACCCAAATTCCTTGGCCTCAGACGCATTAGAGCAAGGGTATGGGAAATAGAGATAATAACTTTTGCCGCGACGGTCTAGGTTCCCGGAGAATCAGCTGTCGCTTTTGGAGCAGCAGGCACACCCTCAGGAGAAGCAGGCTGATTGTTAGGAGAGGCAGAGGGCGAACTCTTCGGAGATTCTTTCCCAGACGGAACACTCTTGGGTTCTACAGCCTCTTTTGCCAGCTGCTCGACTTGATCTTTGTACTTAGGTGGCGCTAAAGAAGCTGCCGTTGTAAACAGAGGTTTGGCGTCTGCCACTTTACCCTGTTCTTTGAGAATCAATGCTTTGGCTAGTAGGGGGCGAAAATCTTGCTTGTTAGTCTTGATCGCCTCATCATAGATTGCGATCGCTTCGGTGTAGCGCTTCTCATTGGCATAAACCAAACCCAACAACAGCTGAACGGAGATCACATCCACCGTTCCGGGTTTCATATCATTAATCGGCGTTGCTGTTTTTAGGGTGTCTTGTAGCAGACCGATAGCAGCTTCTGGGCGCTTTTGCTGAATGTATAGACCTACAAGCCCTTCCAGAGCCTCGAGATTCCCCGGCTTTGAGGCTAGGAGTGTCCGATAGGTTTGAGCCGCTGCTTCCTTGTCGCCGAGCTGCTGTTTGGCCTGAGCCAGCAAGACGGCATATTCAGGTTGATCAGGGTTCAGCTTCACGATCTGTTCTAGAGGAGGAATCGCCCCAACGATATCTCCCAGCTTCAGCCGTGTCTCCAAAAGCCCCCGCAACGCCGATGCATTCTGTGGCTCTCGCTGTACTACCAGTTCATATCCCTTAGCCTGAGCTTCTAGTTCGGCTTGCTTTTGCCCCCCAATTGTCGGCGTCGATGCGGTTGTTGCTTCTGAAGAAGGTGAATTATCCGTGAGGACGATATCTAGCAAAGGAATCATCGAAAAACCGACAAAAGCCAGTACCGCCAGCACCAAGACTATACTTACCCAAGGATTCCGCTTTTGAGACACAAAACTTCCTCGAACTCTAATCACATTATTAAACTACTTGAGGCAACTGGAAGATTTTCCAGTAGCGAAAACATGAATCAGGCCAGAATTATGGACAGCATTAAGCTAGATTTGATTAGGTGCAAGCTTTTCCGATTAAAGATTCCATAAACTTTGCGGATATACCAGTCCTCCCACTGCATTTTGTACAATGGGCAGACTGATATTCAGTGCTCTCACCCTTTGAGCGTCTTGAAAAGCCAAAGTCTAAGGACAATTTCCTTGGGCAAGGCACCAAGCCGCTTGATAGTTGTGAAAGAAACGATGCTTTTGACGTCAGCCCAACTCCCATAAGGGAATGTGTCTCCGCCGCTAGGAGGTTATATGAGTCCTTCTGTGAATCGGTCTTCCGAATCACCCCAGTTTTCTGATACTCAGTTACCAGAAACATCCAGTGTACCAAGTCAGGCCCCAACAACGCCATCAGGCGATGATTCAAACGTTACTACCGCAGCTCAAGAAGCTGATTCGACCGGAATCATGTCATTAGACCAAGAGCGACAGCAACCGATTCCCCCACCCAGTGAACCCATGCAGTACCGAGCGATCGGACTGATACGGGGACAATATATGCCTTCCGTCGATCAATTGACGCGAGGTACATTAGTGGCAGCAGATGGAACACTGATTGATGCCGTCTTGCTGGGTCGTGTAATGAGCTTAGTGAAAAATCACTTAAGCTTAGACCAACCTCACCTTTGGGTCGTTTATCCCCGGTCAAGACAAGAAGACGGAAACTTGCACGTCCAAATCGTTGGCGTCTGGGAACCCGATAAACTCCAAAAAACGCTACCCAACCCATCTACCTCAGAGGAAGCGCCAGAAGAACCAGAAGAACCAGACAAACCAGACAAACCAGAAGAACTAGACAAACTAGACAAAGTAGACGAACCACAAGGAGAGACGTCTCCAGAACCGTCTGAACCGGAGGTCTCATCTATTGTCCAAGATGGCTATTTTTCCATTCGTGGTGAGGTAATCTACCACTCGCGAGAAGAAGAACAAGTCATCGTTAAAATCAAGCAGTCTCCGCGTAAAGAGGCGGACAAGACTAAGTTTTTCAAGTTAAAGCTCAAGGGTCTCCTCGGAGACCGGGTAATTGGTCACTTTTGGGATTTGCATGTCCAGCTACAAGCTAATACCCTCTTGATTCAAGAGGCCAACGATATTGGTCTGCTGCCTGCGAAGAAGTATCCCAAAAAGAAACCTTTCCAGAAAAGGAGACCGCTTGGGGCGGGAGGCAAAAAGCACGCCTCCAACCAGCGTCCTATGCGCAAAGGTGAACGACCAACAACAGCAACCAGTACACCACCCAAACGCCGCGACCCGGTACCTAAACCCATCAAACGCAGCGAGAAGCAGGGAGAAGGCAGTCCGTCGGGCAATCCTTCTAGCTAAGGACTAGAAAGTAGGAATTGGGGAGTGGGAAGGATTTTTCTCACTCCTCAGTCTCCTCATACTCAAATATTGAATGAGTCAATAAAGAATCAGTCATGAATTACAAAGAAGTATGCAAATCTTGCGGCAGAAAGGAGCGGTTCATCGGAATTGATGCTACAGGTTCAGTGAGGGTAAATTCGCCTCGGAGAATCCACTCCTTTAATTCCACAGCGACCTGCCGTGAACGGAAGATACTCGCCAGGGGAGCAACCTTGACTGATTTGCCCTCAATGGTGATACGACCGGTTTTCAGTTGGGCATAGCTCACTAGACCAAAGGTGGGACGGACGCGCCGAGGAATAGAGAAGTCTACGACAGGTGCGACAACGTCCTTATCTTGGACAGCACAGGAGTTGACCACTTCCTCGTTCAATACAGGGAGTGGCACGCCGACACCCAACATTAGAGAAGGGCCATAATTTTTGAAGTAGCAACCCCGTACCCACTTGGGATTCATTTGCTTGGCATCTCCAATTAAGGCCAGTGTAGCGGATGGGCCGATTGGCGTTCGATTGGGAAGGCGTTTTTGTAACGGAAAGTGTTGGGTACCTTCCCAGGCAATGTAGCCAATACCACCACCCAGGAAAATTTGGGTACCGATACCAATCAGCTGGAGTTCGGGGTCATTCAACAGCGGAGAAATGGCTCCTGGGTTGGAGTAGACGGCATTGGCGAGTCGAGGTTGCAAGGGACCGAGGTAGGTGAACAGAGGGCGATCGCCACCATTGACCCCAACAATAAAATTTTGATAGAGATTCCTGGGATTAAATAAATAAAATTGATTAATGGTATTGCGGGTGATGGTTGTCTCAAAAGATGCCCTAGGATAACAGTCTGTCACCTGTCCGATCGCACGCAAGTGTACAGGTTTATCCGCAATCAGGTCTTCTATGACATGACCACCGCCCCGTTCTCTTAATTCTTCAACGTCGGGTACTTCACCCGTATCAATATAATCTACGCCTTGAGTGGCTCCCAAATACAAATCTACTGCCCCAAAGCCAGCGTAGGCTGGGATACCATCCAACCAACATTTGCGAATCTTAATGGGTGGGTCTGTGTGACCTAGATTGATAATGGCACCAGAAGACTCCATCGGCTCAAAGGTGCCGGTGGTAACTACGTCAACTTCTTGAGCCGTCTGAGTGACACCAACCTCTGCTACTCTTGCTTTAAGTTCCTCTATTGTCCATACCACGGCACATTGGCGACGGATTTTGTCGTTGATTTCAGCAAGGGTTCGCATTGTTGGTTGATGGCTTAGACACAACTCCTCCTTAGTTTCTAGCATTTGGCTGTGATCTGCTCACTCAAGGTGCATTGAAAATAGGTCAGAACTTATGCACAGAAGCCAAATATTGTAAGGGCGAATGGTCATTCGCCCCTACGCATGGTGGTTCAAAGATAAGTTTCGTAAGTCCTGTCTGTCTTGAAGCAACAGATGCTGAACGCTAGTGAAACATGAGAGTTGGGTTCGCAAGTCTTAAAGCTGAGCCATCAAGTTGGGCTGTTCCGAAGTCACATCAAAGATAACTTCATAGGACGCCGTTGGATTTTTTGAGCGAAGAATTTGCAGATGGGCTTCAGCATCAGCGCGACGATGAAAGCGCACGATAAGCCGTGATTGCCTGTTCGCCTGTTGCCGGACGATACACCAAGGATTTACATGGTTTCTGTAGGTCATGAGATTCTCCTAATTAAGTAGATGCAATGGAGTCGCTCTTTGTGAAGAACGCTTTCGCGTTCACTTAGCGGCAAAGTGAGGAGGGTTCACCTGCCGATTACTCATGTTAGTAGAGAAGGTAGAAAGACCAGTGGAGGTAAACACCCCTAACAGAGATAGCCCAGAGGATGTGTCAACAGACTTTAATTGCTCTAACCGACTTCACCTCTATTAGGGTTCCGCACAGGATTAAAGCAAGACAGGAGCGTTTTGGGGCATCAATGAGGCGGTGGGAAAAATTTGCAAGGAATTAGTGGCAGACACACTTACCCGCATCCCTACTGGCAACTGGGTGCTGAGTTTTGTGCGAGCATGTAGTTTTTTCCCAGAAGGCGTCTCTAAACAATAGCGATATTCGCGTCCTAGAAAGTGGCGATCGCAAATCACAACCTTTGCCTCGTCATCCGGCTGGAGCATGAGGTTTTCTTCACGCAACATGATCTCGCCCACATTGTATAAACAGGGTTCAGTCTCGCCTGGAGGATTGAGTCTGGAGTCCACATGCCTCACCTCAAAAGACCCCACTTCAGTTTCCCACAGGTGGTCTCGGCGTTGGGCCAGTAGAAAATTAGCCTGAGTAACAAATTCTGCTACAAAGCGAGTGGCAGGATGAGTGTAGATTTCCTCTGGTGTCCCGAACTGCTCTAAGTGTCCGCCGCACATCACACCGACCTTGTCGCAAATGGAAAGGGCTTCTTCTTGGTCGTGAGTGACAAAAATAGCAGATGTTCCAGTTTGCTTGAGAATCGATCGCACTTCGTGGCGCAACCGCAAACGCACTTGGACATCCAGATTGCTCAAGGGTTCATCCAACAAAATTAAAGCCGGTCGCGGCGCTAAGGCACGGGCAAGAGCCACTCGTTGTTGCTGACCTCCCGAGAGTTCGTGAGGGTAACGCTTTTCTCGCCCAGATAATCCAACCAGGGCGAGCAATTCTTTAATTGTTTCCTTAACCAGAACTCGGCTCTTTTTCAAACCAAAGGCTACATTCTTCGCCACAGTGAGGTGAGGAAACAAAGCATAGTCTTGAAACACCATACCTGTATCCCTCTGCTCTGGAGGTACCCAAGAACCGCAACCCGCAACCAGACGCCCAGCCAACTCTACAATTCCTGACTGAGGATGCTCAAACCCTGCAATGATGCGCAACAGTGTAGTTTTGCCGCAGCCCGAGGGGCCGAGTAAACCTAGCAACTCCCCCTGTTGTAGCGACAATGTAACATTGGCAACCGCTGGGCAGGGTGAATGCTCAAACTGCTTGGTGATGCCCTCTAATTTTAGAATCGTCGGTTTTGTCATTGAAGTTTTGAGTTTCGAGAGTTCTAGAGTGCTGAGTTAGTTGGTTTTGTTGATCTAGCTCCAGATTTCAGTCAGTCGATCCAGGGGTTCTCTGTTGGGGGAAACACACGACTTTTGCAGGGCTACGACATGCCTTGCCCCTACCCTGTGGTTGACGCACATGAGAACCGCTATATACCCAGTGTTAACCCCAAATTTGCCAGCAGTGTTCCAGCCAAGATGCCAGTTCGCGGCGTGGAACGGTTAGCTGCCTGACGACACTCCAGAGTTGAATGGCAGCTGCCACATCCTGAATCTGATAGCGCAAAGGCTGGTTAGTCCGACATTGACAGGGAATCTCTAGCTCTTGTAAGCGCCTGTAAACTTGCCAGCGATCGCCCCAGCTAATCTCAATCTCTTGATCGGCTTCTATTTTGGAACTGAATCGACTCATGCGTCTTCAAAGATGCGATACTTTATCATTAGTGTCTTCAAGAAAGCCCAAAAGCTTTCCGGGAGACTTGGACAGTAACAAGGTCTCTCAAATTCTGAGCCTGACTAATCTACATATAAAGCAAATGCTAAAAATTCTCAACTAACTTGCAAAAATTAGCGAAAATTATCCTCAAATAGCTGAGAAGACCAGCAAGCCAGCATAGCGAGATATGACTGGTAAACTATTGACATAGTGAAATTTCTGAGATAGGCGTGTTACACTTTATCATTGCCAAGAAAACCTGCCTAATGAGAGGAGAACACGACACATGGCAGAAACTCAGGGTATATTACGCACATTTGGCGAGGTCTACGATAATCCAATCTTGCTAGAACGGAATGTCACCGCACCGATCTGTGAGGGACTCAACATTGCTTTGGCAAGTTTTCAAGCGCTCTACCTGCAATACCAGAAGCATCACTTTGTGGTGGAAGGTGCTGAATTTTACATGCTGCACCAGTTCTTTAATGAAAGCTACGAAGAAGTGCAGGGACATGTCCATGACATTGGAGAGCGATTGGATGGGCTAGGGGGTGTTCCGGCAGCTAGCTTCGCTACACTGGCACAATTGTGTTGCTTTTCGCCAGAAGCGGATGGTGTGTTTTCGTGCCGCGAGATGGTAGAACACGATCTCGCCGCAGAGCAAGCATTGATTCAATTGATTCGGCGTCAGGCAGGGCAAGCGGAGAGTTTAGGCGATCGCGCTACCCGGTATTTGTATGAAAAAATCCTGTTGGAAACCGAGGAAAGAGCTTATCACCTGGCTCACTTCCTCGCTCATGACAGCTTAACGCTGGGGTTTGTTTCAGGTTCACAGAACTAACACGCTTAACCTGAATTTAAATCTCTCTAGAGGCTGAAATTCTTATCGTTACCCAGGTTTTTGTAAGGGTGGGTTTACCTATAGGACGCCAAGCTTTAGAAAAAGAACCATAAAAACCCGCCCTTACTTGAATTCCAGAAGGGGCGAACACAAGATTCGCCTCTACACAATTAAAACCCGCCTCTACCTAACCGACTTTTGGAAGGGTAGTTTTTGTTATAAAGGTCGGTTAGAGTCAAACGTGAAGGCGGGTTTTGTTTAAATGCGATCGCATAGAATCCAAACTTATCTGCGAAACCCGCCCATAAAGAATTGCTAAAGAATTAGCCAAAAATCACCTGTCCTAGCGCAGCAACTTCTTTGCCAGCACATCCTTGTCATCTTCACTCAACCTGTCCCAATCCAGCCCCCGCTTCGCACTCAAAGCTCGTAGTTCTTGTTCTTCCTGCTTTGACTTCTCATCTTCCGCTCGCGTCCCTGTTTCCTGATTGAGAGCATGTAAAACTGCGAACTTTTCCTTCTGTGGTAGTTGCTTAACCAAATCAATCACTTGGTTAACAGTCAATTCTAATTTAGGCATGATTATCACCTCGGCAACTGTTTAAATCGAAATCTTAAACCCACAGCGCTAATTTAATTAAATTAGGATAAGTTGTGGGTGAGAGAGAAAAGCGAACGTCTACAACGCCCCATGAAAGAGCGCACTGAGTAGTTTGGAAACAAGAGCTAAGGATGTTCATTGTTTCAACTCAGCCACTTAGACTATCACAAGCGTGATTGCCTGGTATTCCCCTAGGGTAGATAATTACTTTCCATTGTTCAAATGAGTTAGGGTATCTTAACCTCCAGTAGGGTTACCCAAGCGGTGGTAGACAATGATGTTTGACAATTTTAAATTTCACTATTCTTTCAGAGGTAACAGAGCTAAACCTCTGATTCTTTTTTTGCACGGATTTATGGGTGATGGTAATGAATTTAATGAAGTTATTTCCTTGTTATCTGACCAGTTTTGTTCTCTAACCGTTGACCTCCCCGGTCATGGAAAAACTAGGGTTTTGGGAGACGAAGAGTGCTATATGATGTCGAACACCGCTGATGCTGTGATTAATTTGCTAGACCAGCTAAATGTTAAAAATTGCTTTTTAGTTGGCTATTCTATGGGGGGTCGATTGGCTTTATACCTAAATCTCCATTTCCCACAATATTTCTCTAAGGTTGTGCTTGAATCTGCATCTCCGGGTCTGAAAACAGAACGGGATCGACTAGAACGAATTCAACGTGATTTTGCACTATCAAAAAAATTGGAAAAAGGTAATTTACCGACATTTTTAGAAAAGTGGTATGATCAGCCACTTTTCGCTTCTTTAAAAAATCATCCAAAATTTGATTTCTTAATAGAAAGTCGATTACATAATAATCCGTGTATGTTAGCTAAATCACTACGTAATTTAGGTCTTGGATGTCAGCCTTGTTTGTGGGAAAATATAAAGCACAATAAAAATCCTTTGCTTTTAGTCGTTGGCGAATATGACAGCAAATTTATAGTCATCAACTCTGACATGGCTAGATTGTGCCAATCCACAACGCTAGAGATAGTGAGTAGTTGTGGTCATAATATGCACTTTGAAGACCCGAAAACATTTGTTGAAAATGTTCGGCTATTCTTCACATAATGTAATAAATCGCAGTGTAAAATAACGTAAAGTATTTTATCGGTGTCTTGGTGATTGACACCGCAAATTACCGTGATTTTCCGTATTCTTAATGAATGGAAACAATACCGTTCCAAGAGCGATCGCTCGAAAAGCTCTAGACTGGTTTACGGCAGCACAGCTTTCAACATTGAATCCACCATTCCCTTCTCTTGAATGACCTCAAAGGCCGCTTCACCCAAAATCCGGTGCGCTGCTGTCGTGGGATGAATGCTGTCCCAGAACAAAAACTGAGCTGGATTACTACAGGTCCCAGAGCTAGATATGCAAGCACTCGTAACATTAGTAAAGCCAAACGCTGCGGGATTAGTGATGGCTTCTCGATACAGCGTATTGGCATCTAGAGTCGCAATCTTCAGGTCAGAATGCTGCTGGCTTAATACCTTAAGATTTCGCCTCAAGCCCTGATTATGCGCTTGTGTTAATGCAGTGAGACTTGCAGAATTAGCACTGGTTCGCGTAGCGGGTAACCGCCCCAAATCTGGTAAATTTGCCACTAGGAGCTTTTTAGCACCCACATTAGCAAGAGAAGCGATCGCACCTGTCACATTCTCAACCGGATTAGTCGCACCGCTGGCTCCCTGCAAATAATCATTCGCTCCGGCCCAAAGTACATACAGCGCATCTGGATTTGTCCGTTGATGTGCTTGGGTAAACGACTGCACCTGTGTCACCAATCCGGGGACAAGACTGCTGCTAGAGCTTCCGGTGATTGCACCCCCATAGGCAAAGTTGGTAACTCGGTCAGACGGTAACTTCAGGCGCTCTGCGAGATACTCAACCCAAACCCGACCATTCGAGTAACGCCCCTTATAGTAAGTCGGATTGGGCGGATACATTCCCCCTGTCATCCGAAACACTCTTCCCATATCAGAAAGACTGTCTCCAAACACATAGAGTTCATTGATGGAATCAGAACGAAGAGTTGATAGTATGAGTGCAACCATAAAAGCTAGAAAGGCAAGGACTGCTGCAAGAAATCGTTGTTTCAAGAATTCCAAAATCTTCTCATTAAAAATTATTCCTCCCCAGTCGAGGAAGAGGGCTACTATTTGTTTTTAGCTCTCGCCTGATACGAGGTGCGTAAAGGAAGGATCTAAGACACTCAATCCACTGTAACGAATCCTTTGATGGTGCAGGGAGGTAGAACCGTACTCAATAGAGGGATTGCCCGCAAAAGAATTAGTAGTTGAGCTATCTGAGGCCAACCATCTAATAATGGAGATGGCTGCATACTAAATGCGAGCCTCGCTAATTTGAGAAATACTGACAATCGCCAGATGAATACTGAGGCTCAAGATAGGAAAGCGGCGAAGATAATGCTGAGGGAGGCACTCGCTGCCTACGGGGGTGACACCAAGCATGAGTCCGTAGCCGCAGCCATCTCCAAACTTGTACACTTAAACCCAACGGCAGCACCGACTCGTAGTGAAGCGCTAATGGATGGGCAATGGCTGCTGATTAGTGCCCCTAACTTTCCTAATGGAGAGTTGCGAGCTGACGGTAAGTATGTTTACACCCTCGGTAGGCTGGCTTTTAATCTGTTTCAACCTACTAGCTTAAAGATTGTAATTGATCGGGTACTGCAACCTGTAGTTCCTGTAGGCGAGGGCCAACAACGGACTCACGACATTATTGTTGAATTCACTACAGCAGACGAGAATACTCCTACGCTACGAGGCATCGTTCACAACCAAGGAGTTTGCCAACCTAGTGATGACAACACCTTGCAAGTGCAGTTCATAGGGGGAGAGCTGGCACCGAAAGAGCAAAATGAGATGGAAGCTTGGAAAGCGATTTTTGGTGAGCAGTCTAAACCTTCAAGAAGAAGCTTAAAGGAAAGGCTGATGACAGTCGTCTTGAAGATGATGTTCGGGATTGTTCCACCACAAGGAATGGATGGTAAAACAGGACGAGTTTCTTTCAAAATGCGGAAATCTCCTAAAGGGAAGCTCAAACTACTTTATC
>NZ_DATNPA010000116.1:0-4897 GCF_036703385.1 Allocoleopsis sp.
GACTGAAAGGGAACATCCTGAAGAATTTCGAGTTGTACCTGTAATTGCTCAGCGAGTCCCCGACGTTTTAAAGCGTTTGCGATCGCATCACAGGCGTTCTCAGCTTGCTGTCGTGGATATTTCTGGGAGGCGCTCAACCCATGACAACGATAATAGTAAAGTGGCTTCTTAACGTGTCGTACCTCGGTCGCTTCTGACAGTTTGAGGCACAGATCGTAATCCTCAACATGGGTCATGGACTCATCCAGTCCACCCACTTGCTCAAAGACTTCGCGACGCATCAACCGGAAAAAGAAGGTCATGAAGTCCAAAAGCAGGCGTTCTTTGGAGTAGGGAATATGGCACCGAGTTCCGTAGCCTCTAATCTTGCCACTTTCCTCCATATCCAAGTAATCGGTGTAAACGAATCCCACCTCAGGGTTGGTATCGAGTATGGCGGTTGTTTCCTGCAACGCGGCTGCTGCTAACAGGTCATCTTGGTCTATCCAACCGATGTAGGTGCCAGTGGTTTGTGCGATCGCGCCTTTTAGTGCTTGTACTCGTCCTTGATGGACTGCCGCTACCACCCGAACGCGGCTGTCCTGCTTTGCATAAGTCTGAGCAATACGAACCGAATCATCCGTTGAGCCATCATCCCAAATCAGCAACTCAAAATCGCCCCTAGTTTGTGAGAGGACACTCTCGATTGCAGCGCCGAGGTAACGCTCTCCGTTATACGTGGTGATAACAATAGAAATGAGGGCTTTCATTAGCAACATTTGGGTTTGAGGTTTAGCCGTTACAGTTAGATGAATTTCGTCAGACATCTGTCCTGAAGAGAAGCTCAGCCGTAAAATAATATTTTCTTAGGGAATAGCTTGGTAACACGAATGACCCTGCAAAAATGAAACAAATCACTAAAAAACTTAATTTAGGTTGTGGCAAAACTGTTTTGCCCGGTTGGATTAATTTAGATAAAGTTCCTTTAAGTGGGGTTGACATTATTGCAAATTTAGATGATTGCCAAGAGGTGAAATTACCGTTTGACAACGATGAAATCGATGAATTCTTCGCCAGCCATGTAATTGAACATTTGCATCATCCTTTAGCTTTCATGGCAGAAATTCACAGGATTGCCAAACCAAACGCTAAAGCCGTATTTAGAGTGCCTTACGGTTCCAGCGATGATGCCTTTGAAGACCCAACACACGTCAAGCCCTATTTTTTAAACTCTTTTAGCTATTTTGCACAACCTTATTATTGGTTTGCTGATTATGGTTACAGAGGGGATTGGTTCATTGACAAAAGAATTTTATGGGTCGATGCCAATACCCATCAGGGTAAAAATGCAGAACAAATTATGTTTGAAGTAAAAACGTTTAGAAATATTGTTAAAGAAATGATTGTTGAATTGAGGGCGATTAAGCCGATTCGAGAGCCTAAGCAAGAATTATGGGTTGAGTCTCCCATTGAGATAGTTCTTGGATAGAAATAAGAGAGTCAACGTGTTCTTCTGCTTCCATCCTTCATCCTTCTTCGTTCAGGATGAGTAGGGACACAGTCTCACTTCAGATGTATCAGAGCTGGGATGTCTTGTCTTTTCCAGGCATTTCAGGCAATGAGATAAAAATTACCGCAACGGCTTAGGTGGGTTCTTTTCAGTTGCAATAATATGCAAATCGACATCTTTGAGATATCGCACTAACTTCTGGATGAGGGAACCTTTCCAAAGTATTTCCCAGCGAGATTTCTGAGATTGGCCTAAAATTACTTGAGTAACATGATATTTTTGGGCAACTTGGGTGATCGCTTCAGCAATATTTGCATTTTTAACCTGGATAAATTCGCCCCCAAATTCTTTACAAAAATGTTTGCAGGTTTCAAGATGGAGACTTTCTTCTCTAGTCAAAAAACATTCAGGATTCTCAACAAATAAGGCGTACAGACGCGCACGCATAACAGTAGCTAACCTTGCCCCCCTACGCAACAATTGAGCTGAATTGGGGTAAGTTGAAAGACAAACCAGAACTCGCTCATGGACGCAGCAAAATTGACCATTTGGGGTAGAAGTCTCTGCCGCTTCTTCAAGATTGTCAGCTACCTCCCGCAGTGCTAACTCCCGTAAGGCGACTAAATGACGCTTTTGAAAGAAGTTTTGTAGAGACTGTTCAATTTTCTCTAAGGCGTAGATTTTCCCTTCAATTAACCGTTCTTGAAGCGTTTCAGGTGTGACATCAATGACTACCACTTCTGTCGCTTCATCCAGAATGCGATCGGGAATCCGCTCTCGCACTACAATTCCTGTAATCTTTACTACTACATCATTGAGGCTTTCTAAGTGCTGAATATTAACCGTTGAATACACATCAATTCCAGCTTCCAAAATAACCTCAACATCTTGGTAACGTTTTTCTCGTTGAGAACCAGGTACGTTTGTGTGAGCAAGTTCATCAACTAGTATGAGTTGAGGTTGACGTTCTAGAATCGCGTCGGTGTCCATTTCTTCTAACGTGACACCCTTGTGAACAATTAGTTTTTTAGGAACAACTTCTAACCCAATCGCTTTTGCAGCCGTTTCTTCACGCCCATGAGTTTCTAGTAAGCCAATAACTACATCAATGCCTTCTTCTCTTAATTGGTGAGCTTCTTCCAGCATTCGATAGGTTTTTCCGACGCCAGGAGCCATACCAATAAACAATTTATGTTTTCCCCGACGCCGTTTTGTCTGTTCGTAAGACATTGATGATGTTGGCTGATTGCTTAATTGGCTATTACTAATCATGGCTGGAGAATCCTTGTACTACAGAGGTTCAGATTCCCGACTTCTCTAATAAGTCGAGAATCTCATCTTTACGAATCATTTAGAATTGCTATAGAAGCGGTGATTCTTAGCTACTAGGCTTTAACTTGTCTACAGCAAGATTAAGTTTGAGTACGTTAACTCCAGGCTCTCCGAAAATTCCGAGAAATCTGCTATCTGTATTTTGGTTAATCAAAAGCTCAAGTTGATTCGGATTAAGATTACGCGCTTTTGCCACCCGTTCAATCTGCGCCAATGCTGCCTGAGGACTAATATGTGGGTCTAAGCTAGAGCCAGAGGTGTAAACTAAATCTGCAGTTGGCTGAATCCCTGACTGTTTCAGCTTATCTGCATCCTCACGAATCCGTTTGATTAAATCTGGATCGTTGGGTTTCCTATTATCTTTAAGCAGTACTGCCGTGTTACTTGGAGCTAGGTTGCTAGCACCCGATACTCCTGTTTTGATGACACCCGATTTATCATCTTTTGGGTCAGCCGTACTGTAACTCGTTGTGCTGGGACGAGATTGAAAATAGCGAGCGGATGTGAAGGGTTGACCGATTAAAGCTGAACCGACAATCTTTCCTTGAGCGTCTTGAATCAAGCTACCATTTGCTTGATACGGAAAAACCATTTGACCGATTAGAAGCATCAGCAGAGGATAGAGGATTGCCGTCAACACCCAGAGAACTAGGGTGGAGCGAACACCAGTAATGAATTCTCTAACCATAATTTAGAAGCGATCCGGTTGTAAAATTACAGCAAATAAATAGCTCGCTAACCCTACAGTTACCAAAGCCAAAATCCCAATTGACCAAGCCTGTGTACGCTCAATTGCTTGCCCTGCGGAAGCGTAGACGGCAGGAGCAATGACCAAATTCAGGCACATCATCAGAAATAGCCCGAAAGGAAGCGGATTTCTTTTCCACTGCTCTTGCAGCAACTCAATGCCATCACTCAATTCAACGGGCATTACCTGGCGAAACGGATTAACTCGCTTCATAATTATTTTTTCCTTCCTGTGTTTGTAGTTCTTGTTTACGCCAAACCAATGGCTGAAACGATTAAGTCAATAAATTTGATGCCAATGAACGGTACAATGACACCACCCACGCCATACTTCAACATGTTTTCTAACAGCAACTGATTGGAACTGACGGGTTTAAACTTGACGCCCTTGAGCGCTAGAGGGATTAAAGCCGGGATAATCAAAGCGTTGAAAATTAGCGCGCTCAATACGGCTGATTGCGAACTTGTCAAGCCCATAATGTTGAGACTACCAATCCCAGCCGCCGCAAACATAGCTGGAATAATGGCAAAGTATTTAGCAACGTCGTTGGCAATTGAAAACGTTGTCAACGCCCCGCGAGTAATCAGCAACTGCTTACCAATCGTTACTAAGTCAATTAACTTGGTGGGATCGGAATCCAAGTCCACCATATTGGCGGCTTCTTTTGCCGCTTGGGTGCCAGAATTCATGGCTAAGCCAACATTCGCTTGAGCTAAAGCTGGGGCGTCATTGGTACCGTCGCCTGTCATGGCAACCAGCTTACCTTCTGCCTGTTCAGCTTGGATGACGGCGATTTTGTCTTCTGGTGTGGCTTCCGCAATGAAGTCATCGACGCCAGCTTCAGCCGCAATCACTTCTGCTGTAATTCGGTTATCGCCTGTCAGCATGACAGTACGAACACCCATTCGCCGCAATTGGTCAAACCGTTCGCGGATACCGGGTTTGACAATGTCTTTCAGGTAGATAACGCCGTAAAGTTCACCGTCCTGACAAACGGCAAGGGGAGTGCCGCCTAAGCGAGAAACCCGTTCGTAGGCTTTATCGAGTTCTGGCGAAAGGCGTCCACCACGAGAACGTACAAATCCTTTAATCGCATCCACCGCACCCTTACGTACCTCGCTGCCATTGGGTAAATCGGTGCCACTCATGCGGGTTCTGGCAGAAAACTCGATTCCTTCGGCAGCGTTGCGATCGCAATCAACGATTGCCCCCAACTTTTCTGCCAGTCGAACAATCGATTTACCCTCCGGTGTTTCATCAAAGATACTCGCCGCCAGCGCCACGCAAGCCATATCCGCTTGCGTATGACCGTTAACCGGGATAAATTC
>NZ_DATNPA010000117.1:0-4562 GCF_036703385.1 Allocoleopsis sp.
TCAAGAAGGGATAGCCTTATGGGAATCGTTTGAACCCCACCTGATATGGATGGATCTACGGATGCCCGTAATGGATGGCTATGAAGCAAGTAAACACATCAAATCGCAGTTAAAGGGGCAAGCAACAGTGATTATCGCCCTGACTGCCAGCGCCTTTGAGGAAGAACGTGTTGTTGCTCTGTCGGCAGGTTGCAATGACTTTGTTCGCAAACCCTTCCGCGAAGAGGAACTTTTTGAGAAGATGGCGCATTATCTGGGAGTGCAATATCTTTACGAACCGCTTGTCCTACCTTCCGAAGCGGAAGTAACGCCAGCCCAAGTCAACTCAGAACTGCTCGATGTGATGCCTGCGCTGTGGCGAGAACAACTTCACCAAGCTGCCACTTGCGTCGATGCTGAGCAAATTGTTGAACTCATTGAGCAAATTCCAGCAGAAAATGCTAGCCTGACGGTTGCCCTCACCGAGATGGTTAATCACTACCGCTTTGATCGGATTGTGGCGTTAAGTCAACCTGAAGCCTAAACCTCAAGCCTAAGTTTGAGAGATGCCTAGATGGACTCACCCTCTACTGTACCCAAAGGCAATATCCTGATTGTTGACGACACGCCTGACAACCTGCGCTTGCTGTCATCTACGCTGACGGAACGCGGGTACAAAGTGCGAAGTGTGATTAACGGAGCAATGGCGCTGATGGGAGCGAGTGCTGCGCCGCCCGATCTGATCATGCTCGACATTAAGATGCCGGATATGGACGGCTACGAGGTTTGTACTCGCCTGAAAGCGGATGAGCGAACCCGCGAGATTCCAGTGATTTTTATCAGTGCGCTGGATGAGGTACTCGATAAAGTCAAAGCCTTTACCAGCGGCGGCGTGGACTACATCCAAAAGCCGTATCAAGTTGAGGAAGTCTTAGCCCGGATTGAAAATCAACTCACCATCCGGCGGCTGCAAGTGCAACTGCAAGCCCAAAATCGCCAGTTGCAGCAAACCCAAGCTGAACTTCTGCAAGCTTTAGAGCAGGAGCGATCGCTCCTACGGCGCATTGAGGAGATGGCAGCGATTGAAGAACGCAACCGGATTGCCCGCGAGATTCACGACTCTCTGGGACATGCCCTGACTGCCTTGAACGTTCAGTTGCAAGCTGTTGCTAGCCTGTTGACTACTGACCCAGCTCAAGCTCAGTCTTTTCTAACTCAGGCGCAACGACTGGGTAAAACTGCCATGCAGGAGGTGCGGCAATCGGTGAGGACGCTGCGGGCAGATGAACGAGCCGAACAGCCTTTAGAAGACGCGATCGCGGATTTAGCCGAAGAGTTTCGGCAAGTCACTGGCATCACCCCCACAACTTGCATCCAATTAACAGAGCGTCTCCCGTCGCTCGTGTCCAAAACGCTCTACCGAGTGGTGCAAGAGGGATTGACAAATATCTATAAATATGCTAAAGCTACTCAGGTGCAAATTCAGCTAGTTACGACAGGCGATCGTGTTTGCCTCACGATTGAGGATAATGGCAAGGGATTCAATTGCGAGCAGAAAATGACCGGGTTTGGATTGCAAGGAATGCGAGAACGGGTTGCTGCCCTAGACGGCGATTTCCACCTAACAGCGAAGCCAGGAGCGGGTTGTCAGATCGAGGTTGAACTCCCCTTATCAGAGGTGCTGCAATGATTCGCTTATTACTTGTGGACGATCAAAGTTTGATTTGCCAGGGGCTACAGGCAGTACTGAGCCAGGAACCCGATCTCCAAGTGGTGGGATCTGCGGAGAATGGTCAAGTCGCCCTCGATCTCGTTGCCACGTTACAGCCCGATGTGGTGCTGATGGATATCCGAATGCCCGTAATGACTGGTATTGAAGCCACTCGGCTGATCGGTGAGCAGTTTCCTTCCACCAAAGTTTTAGTTCTGAGTACGTTTGATGACGATCGCGACATTGCTCAATCGATGCGAGCGGGTGCCAAAGGCTATTTGCTCAAAGATATGCCAGCCCCTGAACTGGCAGAGGCGATTCGTTTAGTGCATCGCGGCTATAGCCAAATGGCTCCAGGGTTAATGGAAAGGCTGTTGACGAAGGTTCCAGATTCCGATGATGTGGAGGAGCAACCCGCACCAGAAGAGTTAGCTCAGTTGCCTCCCAGAGAACGAGATGTGCTGCGCTTGATTGGTCAAGGCGCAACAAACCGCGAAATTGCCACACAGCTACACCTGGCTGAAGGAACGGTTAAGACTTACGTCACTCATTTGCTCAATCGCTTATCGCTCAAAAATCGATCACAGTTAGCCATTTATGCAACCTCGATCGCCTCGTCTCTCAATAATTAAGCATTTTCATCATTTGGTTGCTATTTAATCGGTTAGCCCATTTGGGCTAGCGTTACGCCACGTAGTGATGCGAAGCATCAGCAATACGCTTTGCTTAGGGCAGGTGTGGCGAGCAGCACTCAACGAAAGACTTAAGCACAAGTACTTAATGTATTAACGAAAGTTAGTAGGGATTGCTCTCTTTTGTTGATAGGTGAGTCAAGACGTTTTTCAGATGTTTCTCTTTAGTGGAATCTCTACGATAAGGACAGTTAAGCAAAGCGCTTAACTCCCTTCAAAACTAACGAGAAACCAATTAGGAGATAAATTATGAAACTCATCTATCGCGGCACTACCTTCGATTATAATCCTGCCAACGTTACCGCCCGTCGCCCATTCCACTATACTCGCACCCATAACTCAGCTTATGAGTTGATTTATCGGGGAAACACCTATCAAGTCGAGCCAACGGCGATTACACAAGCTCCTGTAGAACCAGTGACTTATGAGTTGATTTACCGAGGAACGATTCTTCAGGTAAGTCGCAACGAACAAGGCGAAGTTACAGCCATTTCTTCATCGACAAACCTTTCAAAGAAAGCCTCAACAACTGCTCGCCCTTCAACTCAACAGGCAACCGAGGAATATCTACTTCAGAAATAGTCTTGTTAACAGCAAAAATTACCATCAGCTTGCCTGTCATATTGATTCATACCTGCAACTATCAAGCAAGCACTCACTATTAGATAGTATTCAGCGATCGCTAAATCTTTGACCTGGAATCAGCAACTACCCCTCGCTTCAGGTTCTTGTTGTTTCCTCTCCACCCAACCTCTATAAAGGAGAGTTAAAAAAATGGTTGCCACTCTATTGCAAAAAAAGATTGCAACGGGCAAAACTCAGGTATTAGATACAGTGCCATCACCAATTACCAAATCCTGTAGGAACCGCTTAGTTGCTCGCTGAAAATAAACTGAAATGCATCTTACACAGCTCTCAAAATTAACAAGTTTTTCTCTCAGTCGGCATTCAAAGCTACCTAAGTTTCCCAGTAAATATTTAAAGCTTTCTAGTAGTTCTTGTGCGTTAACTGGAGGAATATTACTGGCATCAAATACGCAGATGAGTGGATATGGATTTATCTTTTTAGCAATGAGTTCAGGTCAACTCCTGCTTGCCAGCTTGCAAGACCGAGATAGCAGCATGATATTCTACGCCGCTTCGTTATTTATCTTTGTTGATTGCTTAGGAGTTTACAGATGGGTCTTGACTTAGCCGAAATCCATCACCTATCACCGATTTAATGCTACTTACCCACTTAATCACAAGGAAAAATCAATGAATTTTAGTGTATTTCAATCCAATCCAAGCTCAGTTTCTCTTGAATCTCCTCTCTCCGTCTCATCATCTGTATCGGCACAGAAGCCTATCGAGGAGGAAACAACTACGATAGAACCCACCAAACCGTCAAGCAAATCTCTTGTAAATCCGGTTTCAAACGTGTATTGGCTAAATGCTTTAAATTCTCCCATTAGTTTGATGGATGAACAAGAAAATTACAACTCAGAGGCAATTCAAACCAAAACTAAGATAATCGTCAATAAACGGCTTTATTGGTGGATGTAATTGCACCATACTGACCAAAGAATTTAATGGAATTTAATTGTCCAATTCGTTAATTACCCTGTTGAAAATTAAAAAGTAGGATTCACTATGCGAAAAATTGCAATTATTGGGGCGGGTCAAGCAGGTCTTCACTTGGGAATTGGTCTTGTTGATGCCGGTTATGCAGTAACTTTATTTAGCGATCGCACCCCCGAAGCCATCCTCCACGGCAAACCGATGGGAACGCCAGTCTTATTTCCAGACGCACTGCAACTGGAACGTAACTTAGGACTAAATTTTTGGGATGACGAATTTGCTGACGGTATGCGATTTCGCAGCCAGGTGTGCGACGAGGAAGGAAATACAGCTTTAGTTCTGTCCTCCGATGTACGACAGCAATGGCAATCAATCGATCAACGCCTTAAGTTTCCAGCTTGGATGCAGGAATTTGTCAAACGAGGGGGTGAACTGGTGATTCAAGCCACGACACCAGAAGACTTGGAAGAGTATGTTCAAACTTACGACTTAGTGGTGGTAACTGCGGGTAGAGGCGCTTTCTCGACTTTATTTGAACGAGATGACCAAAAATCTAACCATGACATACCAAAGCGCTATGTTGTGTCATTCATTACGACCGGATTGAAGGGAGATATAGA
>NZ_DATNPA010000118.1:0-11090 GCF_036703385.1 Allocoleopsis sp.
AGATTAAGCTTTGCTGTCGATCGGGAGGCAGAAAATCCATAAAGGCTTCATCCACCACGACCAGAGCAAACTGCGAAACTAGAGGCAGAATTGTTTCTCGGTCAAATAATTGCCCACTGGGATTGTGCGGGTTATTGAGCAGCAGACCAAGGTTAGAGGGTTGCAGGTTAGAAAGTTGAAGGTTATCTTCTAAACCTTCAACTTTCAACTTTAAGCGATATTCCCTGACCTTTGTACCAAACGCCTTAAGGGCGCGTTGGTAGTCGCTGAAAGCTGGAGTGAGTAGGCAAGTCCCCTCCAGCTCAGATAGTTCCCTCGCTGCCCAAGTAAGAAGCTCAGCTGAGCCGTTACCGGGCAGAATCCAGTCAGGCGTCAGAGTCGGGTGAAACTGACTCAGGGACGCCCGCAGCTGAGTGTAATAAGGGTCAGGATAGGCCGTTAGGTCGTTTAGGGCTTGCTCAATGGCTGCGATCGCACTTTTTGGCGGTCCCAGTGGGTTGATACTCGCCGAAAAATCAAGAATCAAAGAAGGGGAACAGCCTGCCAGTGCCGCTGCCCAGGCTAAATTTCCCCCGTGAGTCGGTCGTCTCAAAGATAGGTTCCGTTTAAGTCATCAGCCGTTATTTATCACTGGGCGCAACTTTTTCCTTAAACAGTTTTCCCGCGGAAAAGGCAGGAACTTTAGTTGCCGGGATTTCCATTTTATCCCCGGTTTTTGGATTGCGACCTTCACGGGCTTTGCGCTCCCGCGACTCAAAAGAACCAAAGCCCACCAACGTGACTTTGTCACCTTCGGAAACGGCTTCCATAATCGCTTCGAGTGCCGCAGATAGTACTGCATCGGCTTGTTTTTTGGTCACTTTTGCGTTTTCCGCCACCTTATCAACTAATTCACCTTTGTTCATTCGGATTCTCCTTCTTTAAATTTGCATCACAGGTCAACTATTACGCTAAATCTCAGCTTCAAGATCTAGATACGTGACCCTAATTGCGGGGATTTTCAACTCGAAATCGCTGCAACTCCCGCAGGCTCGAAGTTTCACTGCATTATTCTAAGGTCTGTACCGCAGATATGGATCGGTGAAAGCTTTAAGATATGTAGATTTCAGGATTTTTTGGAAATTTGAACGTAAAAATTAGGAATTTTTACTCATTCCTCAGCCTTCTCTCCCCTCCGTGAATGGTTGGGAACGCCTGTAGTATCACCCAAAGGAGCTAGATAAAAAAGCTACTAGAGCGTGTTGAATGCTGACCAGAAATTCCATCTAAAAATTACCCCCTGTTAGCTGTGGGAGCGTAAGCCTTAAAGTCAGGCCGTCAAAGACTGCGATCAATTAACTTAGTTTTACAAGCCAACGCCGTCTCTAAGGACGGCGTTGAGTCGTTTACTACTCTACCTAAGGAGAAACACCTCGCTGTCGCAAAAATTGACTTGTCTCCCGCCCTGGCGTGTAACTGTAGCCAAACGAAGAGCCTTGCGAATCGTCAATAATTTGCGGTGTGAGCAGAACAATCACCTCTTGCCGCTGATTGACCCGATTGGTACTTCTAAACAAGGCACCCAAAATCGGAATATCCCCTAAAATCGGCACTTTTGATACAGTGGTTCGGTCTGATTCTTGAATAATGCCACTGAGGATTAGCGTTTGACTATCTCGGAGGCGAATTTGCCCTGAGAATAGCTGCCGCTGTTGCACTAAGGTTATTTGACCTTGTGGAGTGTTTTGAGAACCGCCGATTGCAGAGACAGTGGGATTAATGACCAAGGTGATAAAACCGTTGTCGTCAATCTTCTGCACATTAATTGGCAGGATTAAACCAGCATTTTTAATAATAGGTTCCTGCACCTGAGTGGTCAGGTTAGTGGTGGGATCAGTTTGGGTCTGTAACCTAAATCCTCCAAACACTTCCTGGGTCAGATTGACTACAGCTGTCTGACCTTCTTGAACAACGAGTGTCGGGTCGGTCAGGATTTTGGCGTTGCCACTAGTAATCTGCGCCTGCAAGGCTGATAACAACCGTTTGGGGAATTGGAACAGTGAGGGGAGAGCGGTCGTAACGGTGCCAAGAGTACCTGCCGATGCGGTAGTTGTTCCGTCCGCATTAATCGTAATGGTCGTGTTGGTTGCAGGGGTGATATTCGTAAACCCTGGTTGCAAGGGATCGTTTATTGTCACAAAAGGAGTATTGAAGAATGCAGTGCCTTGGCCTCCTATAGTGACCTGACCCGTTCTGGAATCCACGAGGGTAACACCAGGTGCTGTACCTTGAACCGGAACAGTGCGATTTGGATCGAGGAATACATTGGCATTGGCAAAGGGATTATTGATAACCGGTGGAGTGATGGTACTGCTGGTCACCTGTGCTTGAGTCGCTGGTCTCACCCCGCCGTAATTGAAGGAAGCCGCTCCGCCATCATTGACAAAGAAGCTATCCCCAATCCCAAAAGAGAAACTAGCGTTAAATACATCGGTTCCGGAGAGGTTAACATCTACAATTTTGACGTTCACCGCAACTTGACGACGCCGCAGATCCAACTGAGTCAATAAGGCTGTGGCGATTTCTACTTTACGCGGCTCCCCAATCAGGGTGATGGCTCCAAGACGCTCATCAGGCGATACGGCTAGCCCTCGCAGTACCAATGGTCCGTTCAGCCCAGCTCCTCCCCCGGCTCCTCCTGGAGCTCCGCCTGCCGCTTCTTGTGGGGTGATTCTTTGTACCTGTGTCTGAGTATTTTGAATTCTAGTCGCCGCAGCTCCTTCCCCAGCAACGGTTAGAGTCGTTTGGGTTGTAATCTGCTGTTGCTCAGCCCCCTGAGAAATTAGGAAGCCCACAGCCTGCCCAACCGGGACTTGATTGAGACGCAAGGTGCGAGCGACGAGATTGCGAGCCCCATCGGGTAGTCTAGAACCCACAAAAATTGTGCGTCCGACTCGGTTAGCCTGGAGGCCGGAGAGCTGGAGGACGTAGTTAAACACGTCTTGAACCGGTTCGTTTTCCAGATCTAGAGAAATGGTCTGTTGTGCGCCCCCTGCGGCTGCACCTGGAGCGCCCGGTTGAGGAGTCCCTCCCCCTCCATCGGTAAAGGCGAGGTTTAGACCAGCCGAGCGAGCCAGGAGGGCTAATACTTCTCGAACAGGAGCTTCTCGCAAAACCAGGCGGGGAACACGTACCCCTGTCCCCAAGTCGATAACACTAGCAGCCGCACTAATATTCGAGATGGCAATATCACCGACTGGTGGTGCGATCGCTCTGGGTAACAGTGGAGGTGCTGGAGCAACGGGTTGTACTGCACCGGCCGGACCGGCAGGTTGAATCGGAAATCCATCTATTGTGATCTGCGGATTGGGAACCAGTACGTCCGGTGCCGGTGCCGGCACTGGAGCTTGTGGCGCTGGTGCTGGAGCCACCGGTGCTTGCACCGGGACGACGGGCTGAGGTACCGTTGTCTGAGCAATAGAAGTTGGAAGAGCTGGGGTTGGTGCTTGCTCAGCGGGGTTAGCTGTCTGAGCTACAGCAGTTGGAAGAGTTGGGGTTGGTGCTTGCTCAACGGGTTTAGCTGTTTGAGTTACAGCAGTTGGAGCTGCTTGGGCTAAAACTTGCTCAACGGGTTTAGGTGCCTGGGTTACAGAGGTAGGAGGCGTTTGGGCTAAGGTTTGCTCAACGGGGTTAGGTGCCTCGACTACAGGCGTGGAAGTTGTGGCGGCGATAGCCACTGGTTTAGAAGACGGTAAGGAGGGGATATCAGCCGCCTCAGGTGAGACAGCAGCATCGGGTGACGAAGAGGCAGGATCAGAAATCGTTGTCTGATTTTTGGCTTCTGGGCTAATACCTAAGGTAATTCCCTGCTGAGTACTCTGGATAACTTGACTAGTCGGAGGGCTGATTGTACCGCTGACAGTAACTCTAATGCTGTTTGCATCTGACTGGCTCACGACGACTGAAGCAATACCGGGCATTGGGTGTTTTTGCTGGAAGCTGTCGCCCTTGTTCAAGCTCAGCTGAGTATTAACAATATCTGCCACCAAATCATTGCCACGGCTCACCGTGAAAACCTGCGGACGCTCAGCGCCCTCAGTTGTCTCCAGGGTGAGCTTCAGCTCACCCTCACTATTGTCGAGTCGCACATCTGTGACCTGTGTCGTTGTCGCTAACGAGGGCTGTGTGGCTAAGAGCGCTACTGCCCCTCCAATCACGATTCCACTTAATGCTTGAGCCTGTCTCACGGTTCACTCCTCACCTATAAGAGCCATTTTGCGAATAGCTTGAGAGCAATTAGCTTTTAGAAGTTAGGTATTATCATTCCCAAAAAGCTGGAAAAATCTTCCATATTTATGGACTTTACCCTAAGGGGAAAACAACTACCCCTCGACCCATGCCACCAGGGGAGATGGGACTCCTTCTCGTAAACTCCACTCAGAAAAGTCTTAAAGTTAATAGCTTACCTGCTAATCGCACGATTGTTGACGTTTTTATTGCTTTTTTCAGTTTTAAGGCTTAGGTTTCTGCCCTAGCTTGGCAGCTCCTGCATTGGATTCCTCTGGTGTCACCGGCATGAGTACCTCTAACTTAAAGGTGGCTTTGAGGTCTGGTTTAGCATTGGGGATCAATCCTTGCTGACCTGACTTGTTTTTTTTCTGGACTCCGGGCACTGCTTTGCCAGTGGGGTCAAGCACCACGGTCACCGGCTCGTCATTCGTCTCCAGTTGAAAGTCCTTAACCACCAATAGCGTCTGCAACCGCTCAAAACTCCGCATGATTGACTGAATTTGGTCGAAGCTACCCACCAGCTCTACGTTGATGGTTTTACGCTTCAGTTTGCCGTTTACCTGGGTTCCCAAAGAACTATCATTAATTACACCATCT
Source organism: Allocoleopsis sp. (assembly GCF_036703385.1). Taxonomy (NCBI): domain Bacteria; kingdom Bacillati; phylum Cyanobacteriota; class Cyanophyceae; order Coleofasciculales; family Coleofasciculaceae; genus Allocoleopsis; species Allocoleopsis sp. The sequence continues at coordinate 4,867 of NZ_DATNPA010000118.1, forward strand.
GTCGCTGGCGGATTTTCCCCTGGGCTAAAAGTTTGCAAGGTACCCTTTCTATCTTTAATAGAGCTGTTGAGATTCAGCAACAAGGTGTCCAGAGTCTTTTCATTAGCAAATAGACTCAGTACTTGCTTATTTTGAACCTTTGCCGCCTCTAGCTCGGCTTTTTTTTGCTCAATTTTTTTCTGGGTTTCTTTTAGCTTTTGAATGTCCTGTGTAACTTTCTCCTTCTCGTCTTTTAACTTCTGATTTTCTTCCCAAGTTGGCTGTATGACGTTAACAAAGAGATAAGCCGCTCCCAAAAGACCTAAAACGGCAAAGATTATCCCCCCAACTTTAGGAGTGAAGGTAATACCAAAAGCTTTTGGATAGTTAGTAGTTTCTACCTGGCCTTCAGGAAGAAACTCTTCATCAGCGTATGTCATTTTTGAAATACTCCTTTGTCCTGAAGGGTTCTAATCCGGGTGACAAGTCCCACCGCACCCTTACGATCTAACTCTCTAATGAGTTCGGAAGCGGGGACATCATTTAAGCTGGTTTGAATACTATATCTCACCATTTTAGGAAGTTCATAGGTTACTTTACCTCCTGCCTGGTTTTGATTTTGAGGATAATTCAATTCTAACTTTCCGGGACTATCATCCAGCTTGGCAACAATTAATTGGGTTTCATCGCTTTTCAAGAAGGGAGAGCGTTGAAGCGTCAACAGTAAATAATTTACATCATCAAATGAACGAGCAAACCCTTCAATTTGTAGCTTTGTTATTTGGTTAGCTGATGGATTAGGGGGTGGAGTTCCTGGTTTAGGATTGTTGGTTGCTGGCGCTGGAGAATTTGTCGTCACAGTGACGAGTTTTTGTTGGATTGATCTAATTTGTACATTCGGAGGTGTGCGCTCCCGAATATCTTGCAACATCGCTGACCACGGCTTGATTTGATTAAAGACGCTTGCCAGTGCAGCTGTTTCGTCTTTTACTTTATTGGTTTCCTCCGTCAGCTGCTTAATTTGTTGCTCTGCTTGTTGCAAAGTTCCCAGTTGCGCTTTCAATCCATTTATCTCTTCCTGTAACTGAGCGTTTTGCTGTTGTAGGAAAAACCATAAACCCCCCACCAGTCCGGGCAGGAGGAGACCGATAATGACGCCTATAATGAGCGGCGTCATCGACCCCTCCGGCTGCGCTTGTCGGTCATTCCCCGTCGGGGGTTTGATGATATCAGGCCGATCTTTTAAAAAATTGATATCCAGACTATACATAGTTTCAAACCTCTCGTAATCCTAATCCCAGTACAGTGCCTAAGCCCGGTCGTTGCACGGAGGGAATTTCTTCGTCAACCTCCAGTGAAAGAGCTGCTACTGGGTCTACCTGAGTTGTTGGTAAACTTAAGCGCTGCGTGAAAAATTCATCAAGTTGTCCAATTCCACCTCCTGGGCCTGCTAACAGCAGCTGGGCGACTTCTAGATTTTCGCTCTGATTTAGATAAAAATCGATGGAGCGACGTAGTTCATCGGCTAGCTCTCCCAAGACTCTGAGCAGCGCCGCCATCCCTGGATTAATGCCTGTGGCTCCGGTACGTCCTCCTATTCCATCAGCAGGTACTGGAGGAATTGTCATCCCCTGCAACAGTTCTGTGTTTCTTGAGGTTGGTAAATTCATCGCTCGCGAGAGGGCACTCTGGAGTTGGAATGTACCGATGGGTACTGTGCGAGAAAATTGAGGCACACCATCGACAATTATCGCAATTTCAGTGCTGTCAAATTCAATATCCACTAGAACAGCGGCTTCTTGAGGAGAAAATTGTCGCAGTTGCTCTCGAATCGTCCGAATCAGAGCGAAGCTATTAATCTCTAGTACATCTACACCTAACCCAGCCTCCCTAAAGGTCTCAATATAGGTGTCTGTAACCTCCTTGCGGGTTGCGACTAAGAGAACTTGCACTTTTTCGATGCCATCTTCATCTTGCAAGAAGCCCAGCTTCTGGTAGTCCAAGTCTACTTCGTCGCGGGGATAGGGCAAATATAAGCCCGCTTCATGGTTAAGCACCATGTCTCGGAGTTCTTGATCATCTAGCTCGGCAGGAATGGGGATAATTCGGATAATGGCTTCCCGCATCGGTACGGCAGTGGCGACGCGATCAACTTTGAGTTTACTTTCGGCGAGAGCTATCTTAATGAGTTCCGCCAAAGCTGGTGAGTCGGCAATCTTCCCATCTTGAAAGATGCCTTCTGGCACCTCGTGAGAATACAGGGTGGAAACTTTGTATGCCTGACCCTGCTTGCGCAGTTGAGCGATATTAATTCGTTCTGGGGCCAATTCTATGCCGACCCCTTTCTTTCCCTTGGAAAATAGCCCTTGAAAACGGTTAAACATATCCTGGTTCAGCGGAAGCGAGAATAAAGATAAGAGACGTGATCTGCTTAGAGACTTAATCTAGCAAGATTAATACTGATTGCATGTGATGCATGGTACCCAATCTAGCTGACAAGTACCATGCTTTAGCGATATTTCCGTCAAGAATCAATTGGCAACAGCCACCGGGAGCGGGAGTTGGTGCGGGCGCGATTCCAGAGTCTTTCGTCGCTTGTATTGTTATTTTGGCACCCCTGACAAGAATAAAGCCTGCGATCGCCTTTTATTGATGCACTTTGCGTGATCGCCTTGGCACTACGCTTGGCGTAATCGCTGCGTCTGTGGGAAGAGGCAATCGGCTGAACCCATGTACGGAACGCGATCGCTTACTTTATGATTCGTTACTACCTCAACCATTCATCCTTTATCTTTTGCAATATGAAGCTAAGGGTTAGGGTGCACTCAAGAGGCAGCAAGTAGCAGCGGACTCTTTCAATTTTAGTTTGTACAGAGTAAAGTGACGGTGCTGACTCTGGCGCAAGCTTCTGTCTGGCTAGGGCAAAGACCGTGCTAGTGGCTTAAACCTTGTCGTTTTACTTCGCTCACACGGCTGCTGTTGCTAAAGCTTACAAAACCAAGTAGAACTCCTCACTACGCTACCGCTTCACTAGCCTTACGCCTTACGCAGACATTAACTTCAATGTGTACCAGTCAATCCGCTCAGACCTTCGCTTGTCTACTGCTTAGAGTAGGATGATTTACTGCTAGCGCTATGCATCAAAATTAAAATTATAAGTTTACATGACTAGAATCAGCACTTGGAGACGCTTCACTATTCTTGCCTTATTGGGGCTGCTGTTGGGCTTGGTGATTAGCTGTCGTCCAACGCCCTCTTCCTCTAAGAGTCCTGAGATTGAGTTCTGGACGATGCAGTTACAGCCCAAATTTACCGATTACTTCAACAAGCTGATTGCTAGATTTGAAGCCGAGAATCCGGGTGTCAAGGTACGCTGGGTAGACATTCCCTGGGCGGCGATGGAAAACAAAATCTTGACAGCCGTTTCAGCAAAAACTGCGCCGGATGTGGTGAATCTGAATCCGGGTTTTGCCTCCCAACTGGCGTCCCGGAATGCTTGGTTAGAACTCGATAGCCGTGTTCCTGAGGCAGTCCGTAAGCAGTATTTACCCAATATCTGGAAAGACAGTACTCTCAATAATAAAAGCTTTGGTATTCCCTGGTATTTGACTAGCTCAGTTACCGTTTACAACAAAGATTTGTTGCAAAAAGCGGGAATTAGCAAGCCTCCTGCTACGTATGCTGAACTGGCGCAGGTAGCTAAGCAGATTAAAGACAAGACGGGTAAATATGCTTTCTTTGTCACAGTGGTTCCAGAAGATTCTGGTGAGGTATTAGAATCTTTTGTGAAGATGGGAGTCGAGTTAGTTGATGCTCAGGGTAAAGCGGCATTTAACACTCCCAAAGGCAAAGCCGCGTTTCAGTATTGGGTAGATTTTTATAAGCAGGGGCTAATGCCGAAGGAAGCACTTACTCAAGGGCATCGCCGTGCGATCGAGTTATATCAAGAGGGTGAGACAGCGCTGCTCTCTAGTGGGGCGGAGTTTATGGATACGATCGCTAAAAATGCCCCAAGCATTGCTAACGTTTCAGCCGCCGCTCCCCAGATTACAGGTGAGACAGGTAAAAAGAATGTGGCGGTGATGAATTTAGTGATTCCCCGCGACACGGATAACCCAGATGCCGCCCTGAAATTTGCTCTGTTTGTGACAAACTCTGAAAATCAGCTCGATTTCGCCAAGGCTGCCAATGTTTTACCCTCCACACTCGATGCCTTGCAGCAGTATAGGCGATCGCTCTCCGGTGACGGCAAGACATCCGCTGTGGAGCAAGCCAGGGATATCAGTGCCAGTCAGATGCAAGAGGCAGAAGTATTGATTCCCACCATGAAAAATCTCAACAAATTGCAAAAAGTAATTTATGAGAATTTGCAGGCAGCAATGTTGGGAGAAAAGACGGTAGATCAGGCGGTTGCCGATGCGGCGCAGGCATGGAATAGCAGTCTCTCTTGATAGGATGGACTAACGACAACAACGATTGAAGTCAACGGTTTGAGGTGATCGCTCAGAGGATGTCTGAACAGTCATAACCAGCAGGCTTAAACGGTCAGATTCCTCTTAAAAGAGGGACTTTGATCAGATTCCCCCCTTAAAAAGGGGCTGGGGGGATCTAAGCAACTGTTGACACTTCTCAGACATCCTCTCATACAGGCTGATGTTAGCTATAAACCACGAAGTCTTGTCCAGGCATCGGAACAGGGAACTCAACTACCACGTAGCCAACTGTTGAAATCTGCCGACATTTTTGACACAGCGAAGGAATATTTATCCATGTCGTCTCTCTTAGAAAAGCTAATGGAAGCTGGCTGGTGTTACGAAAGTAATCGTCCCCAGCATGAGAAAGAGATCAGCGAAATTTACAAAGACTGGGAGATTATCACTTATCCAGAATTAGCCTTACATTATCTGCCCACGGGGGAATATTTTATCGGCTCGATTAAGAATAGCTCGAAGTCTAATGTAACCCAAGCTAAAGTAGGATTAATCAAAGCTCTGATTGATTCAGCTTCTTAAGCAAGCGACATGAGGAAGCTCGGAGCGAGAACTCCCTGGCTCAGAGCTTTCTCTAAGTAGTGTGATCTAACTGGAGTTACTCTAACTCAAGATATTCAAACGTCATCGGGTATGAAACTGGGATTGCCAAAGTAGTAACACCCCTGTGTCTGAAATATGCGTTCTAGCAGTTGCGGAATGTCCTTAGCAATAATTACGGCATCTTGAAGCTGAAATCCAGTCTTTCAGTGTTATGAGGGATGAGGGTCGGCATACGAAGCTGGCTTGCCTAGAATAATCCACCATTTACCAGAGCCAAAGTTCTGGGTGTAGGCAATACAGTGCCAGTCTTCTAAATCAATTAGGTGGGTTTCACTAAAGCAAGAATTGAGTTGGGGGATGTCGTAAACCTTACAATAATCATACTTTGCAAATTGCAAAGTATGACCGCTATTGTCATAAAGTGTTGCTCCATTAACTCGATCCAGCAGTTGAATGTGTTCCTTGGGAATGTCTAAGAAACCTGAGTCAAATGTAGACCAATTAATGGGGTGTTGCGTCAGATGCTGCTGTTGAATTTGGTCGCGTAACTGTGCAAAGCAATCATCCCGTTTTCGCACTATCCAGCCAATTTCAGGCTGTAACGTCTTCAGTTCATATAGTGCTTAGAATAAAACACTCAGATCCGAACTGCGATCGCAACCCAATAGTATTCACACTCCACATTTTTTCGCCTTTGTCAACCTCCCTAGCCTCCCTTGAAAAAGTCAAAGTCAAAATGGGAAACAAGTCGTATCTAGCATTCTAAATATTTCGCCTTCTTGTTCCCCCCTTAATAAGGGGGTTTAGGGGGGTAAACAAAAGCCGAACTAACTAACCGCTACTCAGCCTCAATTGCGAGGACTTAGATATCGGCGTTGCACATTGATAGTATCGGATAAATTGTTGAGCTGATAAATAACCTCACTCAGCAATTACCTGAAGTGTTCATCATCTGTAAGTTATGAAAGGTCAGACAGAAAAATGAGTTCTGCTTGGAGACTTTCCGAGATACGAGTGTAGTTCAGTCGAATCCTTCAATAGTAAAAGATTATAGGCTCGTTTGTTTGCGAAAAGTTTACTTTTATTCTTCCCCTATTACCCAAACAAATGTGTTATTTCCAAGTTCAGCAATGCGCGTTAACAAAGTTCGGAGATATTTTGTTACAAAATATAAAGAGAGCAAGCAACACAACAATCGACATGACTCTTTCT
>NZ_DATNPA010000119.1:0-46777 GCF_036703385.1 Allocoleopsis sp.
CACACTTTTAGTTGCGTGTCTTACTCACAATCCCCGACCACTGGACTTTTTTGAGCTTATCCCGGCGATAAGAGAAGAAATGCTCGGGTTTTTGGTAAGTGCAGTAAGGCGCGATCGCAACTTGCTCAGCACTGATACCCAGTTGTTCCAACTGTATCGCATTCACCCGCCGCACATCTAAGCGCACTCGTCCCGGATGCGCGTCTTCGAGTATGGGGGAGTCGGGTAGCTGCTGCAAGAAATCCAGAATAGCCTCTAGCGATTCTGCTTTATCTTGTGGTATAATGCTCGCCCCTACTTCAGACGCGACCGCCTCGGATACCTGATACACCTCACCAGCGATCGCAGGCCCCATCGCAATCCGCAAATCTTCCAACCGACTACCGGAGTTAATCAATCGTGCGATCGCATTCGGTACGATTCGAGTAGCAGTGCCCCGCCAACCCGCATGTACTGCTGCCACTTGACCCGTTTTTTCATCTGCAATGAGTACAGGCGTACAGTCTGCGGTACAAACCCACACCGCCTGCTGAGGTTGCTCCGTCAGGATACCATCAGCTGAGGGTCTTTCTACCTCCTCTTGCCCTTCTTGGTGCACAGGGATGGCGTTTTCTATCTCCGAAGGGGTCAGTACTGTGTTGCCGTGTACTTGTTTAACGCGATAAACCTGAGCCTCAGGCTGGAGTACGCCCACAATTTCCGACGGTACACGGGGCGAAAACGCTGACGTGAAAAAGCCGTGTTCCCAGTCTTGGAGAAGGCTACAGGTCAGATAAGGCAATTCTTCCCAGGTCTGCCAGTGCCAAGTATGCATTACAGTATTTTGAATAATTGTTTCAATCACGCTCTATGACCTTGTAGAACAGCTGCCCTTAAGTCCCGGATTTGTGAAATCTTAGTTGATCTATGCTAACGTAGGCAACGATTTACTTCGCTCCCGTAATAATGGGATTTAATCAGCAACAGTTTAAGGTCGCTCTCCAGGACGTGAGAGAGCAGCTATCTGTACACGACAACCTCCCAGAAATCGGGCAACCTCAAGGGATGTCTCTCCAGGTATTTGAAACGCTTCCTTCTACCAACCAAACCCTCTGGGAATTACTCAACCAAGGGGCGGCAAGTGGAACTGTTATCATTGCCCAACAACAGACAGCCGGACGGGGCCAGTGGGGGCGTCAATGGCAATCGACACTGGGTGGACTCTACTTATCTCTCGCTTTAGCTCCCAATCTTCAGGCATCTAATAGCGCTCAGCTAACCCTGTGTAGTGCATGGGGTATTGCCACAGCCTTGAGGAGTTACGATATACCAGTCTTCCTCAAGTGGCCTAATGACTTACTGCTGTTGGGGCGCAAACTAGGGGGTATTCTAACCGAAACCCGCGTGCATCAGGGTCAAATTACCAAAGCCGTCGTGGGTGTCGGCATTAACTGGAGCAATGCTGTCCCGGAAACGGGCATAGCCCTGCAATCCTTTTGTGAAGAACAGTTAAGTCCACGTTCAAGGGTTACGTCCTTGGAGCAGTTAGCGGCAATCGTGATACAAGGCATCAAATTCGGATACCAACGCTGGTCAGAGCAGGGAATAGACAGCTTGTTACTGTCTTATCTAGAGTTACTGGATAGTCTTGGACGCCAAGTTATTGTTGATGGCAACCCCGGCATGATCACGGGCGTCACCCCCAGTGGAGAGCTAAGAATCTGCTTAAACTCGGCGGCAGCCCCTACAGAAATTTGCCTCAAGCCCGGTACAATCAGTCTTGGTTATCACGGGTAATTATTAAAGGGTGAATTACCAAAGCAAGTTTGTATTGTTCAGCACATTGATTGACCGAAACTCTTTATTCTTTCTAATAACTTACTTACGTGATGAGGAATGAGTCGGAAATGACAAAAAAAGCCAAATCTGGGTCTGATTACACCCCTTTAAGCCTCTTCTATCGGTCTCCTAAGCTGATGGCAGGATTGAGTTTAGTGGGTGGTTTCAGTATACTCAGCAGCAGTCTTGTGATCGCGCAAACGGATTCCTTTGTAGATCAGGCAAGTGCACCCCCTGCCACTACGGTCAAAGCGGCATCGGCACCGGCACCGGAACCTCCAGCCAGACGCAAGCCAGTAGTGACCACGATTATTGTGCCCGTGAATTCAGCACCCAGAGCCAATCGTGAACACGTAGCTCCAGCCCCACCCCCCGCCCCCATCGCGGCGAAAAAACCTTCCCCATCACGAACAGCAGAGACAGCCTCCAGGAAACCGTCTGCTTCACGACGCAAACCAGAAACGGCGCTCAGGAAACCCTCTACCCCAAAACCATCACCAGAGGTCGCCTTCAAGAAACCTCCTACCCTCAGACGCACAGCTGAGGCACTAGGCCCCGTCATTTCTGTCTCAAACAAACCCACATTGGCTGCGCCTGACTTGTCTATAGCCGACACCGAAACTGTAGCCCAGCCTCCTAAGAGCTATCTCAACCCTAGCCAAACCCCTGAAGAGAGTGCCAAAGCTCCCGATGCACCCACTAATCAGTACATTGACCGCACTGACTACAGTATTGGATCAACTGATAGCAAGGAGAAACCTGCTTCTGTTGTCCTGAGCGATCGCTCAACAGGTTGTAGAACTGTATCGCAAAATGGGCAACTTTTGAGTGGAATCTGTGGTGTCGCCGCGCCTAGTCAACAAACAGCAACGCGACAAACGACCACAAGAGACATCGCGAACAAAAACACTATCAACCCAGAACTAGCAAACCGACTCACAGCAAGTCAACCAACGGATAACTTCAGTCGTACCGTTCAAGAACCTCGGCTGGCTAAAGTAACCACTCAGGCACTCCAACTGGCTAAAGTAACAACACAGGTGCTCCAACTGGATAAAGTAACCACTCAGGAACCGCAGCTAGCTGGAGTAAAAAGACTACCGACACAATTAGTTGCCTCTACTGGGTCTGTTAAGCTCGGTTCAGCCAGATTGAGGCTCAGGGGCATTCACCAACCTCGGCAAAAGACATACTCTGCGTATTCTCCCCGACCCGTCGATTTATTACCCGCTGCATCCTTCTCTTTCCCAGAGGGTTCGACCTCATCAGGGGGTCAGGCTTACTACAATCTGACCAGCCGACCAGAAGGGCGTCCCAATGTCGGTAATGCTAATTTCATGTTTCCTCTGGCAATCCCTAGCGCCGTCAGCTCACTATTTGGTTGGCGGATTCATCCTATTACGGGAGATTACCGTTTTCACGCTGGTACTGATATAGGGGCAGCGGAAGGGACTCCCGTACTCGCCGCTGTTGCAGGGCAGGTGATTACGGCTGATTTTATGGGCGGCTACGGTCTAACCGTAGTTGTACAACGTCCAGATGGCAAGGACTTAACCCTCTACGGTCACCTTTCAGAAATCTTTGTCCAACCCGGTGATCAGGTGGAACAGGGAAATGTCATTGGACGGGTTGGCACCACCGGTCTTTCTACGGGTCCCCACTTACACTTTGAATGGCGGCATCAAACTCCCAACGGCTGGGTGGCGTTGGATGCCGGAGCCAATATTGAGTATGCTCTAGGACAATTCATGAAATCGCTACAAGTCGCGCAGGCTACACCCGAGTCAGTTCCGCAACGAGGTTTTTAGAAGCGAGCGTGAGGTAGGGGGTGAGCTGAAGAAGGCAGAAGAAGGAAGGCAGAAGGTAACCAAATGGAAGGAGATTTTGACCTATCCCCATTGGCAGCCACTAAATCAAAGATATGGTGGGCGATTGAAACCCTTGCTCCTTTCAGTCGCAGGCATTGGACGAAGGCATTCCTTCTGTCTTCTGCCTTCTGCCTCCTCACGCTTTGCTGCGGTGCCTTCCGCCTTTTGCTATAGCTGATATTGAGACAAGCAATCAGCTTCACTGGTGCCGTTCGCGTAGCGTCTCGTTCGCCCTAGGCGTTCCGAAGGAAAGAGAAGGCCATCGCACCAGCTCAAGGCTCAAAGAAAGCTAAGTCCAGTGATTAATAAAATATCAATGTCTACCCAACAGTAGATGTTCATAATGTTGCATTTTAGTAATAAAGATGAACCATTATCTCCAAGAATGACATCCTAAATAATAGGCAAGTATAAAATCGCACAAAAAAAAAGCTGCAACAGTTCTGCGATTTTGTATTTTTTAATTAAATCGTTATACGGAAATATTTAACGCGATGGAGACAGGCACATCGGAGTGTAAACTCCATGACGGCACCTTAGTATCCGTATTACCTGTAGCAATATTTCGCACAGATATCGCAGGACATTATTCATTTGTCAATGAGTACTGGTGTGAGATTGCTGGAATTACGGCAGCAGAGGCTGAGGGAAGCGGTTGGGCGCAAGTCCTGTATCCAGAAGACAAAGAACGTGTCTTTGCTGAATGGTATCGCTCAGCACAAGAAAAGATACCATTTCACTGTGAGTATCGGGTTCAACATCCCGATGGTAAGACTACTTGGGTTCTAGGTCAAGCCGTCGCCGAAAAAGACGAAACCGGAACTTTAATAGGCTACATTGGCACCATTACGGATATCACCCAATACAAACAGACAGAGGAAAGGCTGCGCTCGACGCAGGAGTTTCTAGTCAAATTATTGGACTATACACCAGCACCCATTTACATTGTTACGGCTGACGAGCAGCGCTTGCGCTTGGTCAACCGTGCCTGGGAAGAATTGATCGGCATCCAGCGAGAGGAGGCGATCGGTTACTTGATCGAGCGACTGTTCCCGCCAACCGTAACGCAGCAGTTCAAGCAGGTGAATCAACAGGTTCTTGATACGGGGGCTTCTGTCATCGCTGAGGAATTCATTGATGTTGCCGATGGGCGGCACTACTTCCACACTGTCAAGTTTCCCATCAAGGATGCTTTGGGACAAATAGAGGCAGTAGCGGGTATCTCATTGGATATCACACAACGCAAGCAAGCTGAAGAGGCACTGCGCCAGAGCGAAGAACGTTTCCGGCAAATGGCGGAGAATATCCATGAGGTCTTCTGGATGGCCAACCCAGAACTCACTCAAATGTTGTACGTTAGTCCTGCATACGAGTCAATCTGGGGGCGCACTTGCGCGAGTCTGTACGCTCAACCCAGATCGTTTATCGAGGCGATTCATCCCGATGATCGGGAGCGAGTCCTTGCCGCCTTTGAACAACACAGGCAAAGTGGGTTTTCCCACGAATATCGGATTACACAGCCTGATGGGTCAGTGCGTTGGATAGGGGAACGCGGCTTTCCAGTTCGCAATCAGGCAGGGCAACTCGAAAGCTTTGTTGGTGTCTCGGAGGATATCAGCGAGCGCAAGCAAGCAGAAGAGGCGCTACGAGAGAGTGAGGCACGATTCCGACTGATAGCAGAGAACTCTACTGATATGATCTCGCGCCATACGCCAGAGGAGGGAATTTTTCTCTATGCTTCACCGGCCTGCCAGACGCTTCTGGGCTATGATCCTGAAGATCTAGTCGGGCACTCGGCTTATGAATTTTTCCATCCAGATGATTTAGCCCAAATCAGAAAAAGTCATGCGACCATCCTGGAATTGCCAGTGACTTATACCGTTGCCTATCGTCACCATTGTAAAGACGGACATTACATCTGGCTGGAAACAACCTGCCGTACCATACGAGACCCACAGACCGGTGCAATCCTAGAAATTCAATGTGCCTCGCGGGACATTAGTGAGCGCAAGCAGGCAGAGGCAGCACTGCGACAACAGGTCAAGAGGGAGCAACTGATTGCTCGCATGACGCAACGCATCCACCATTCTTTGAACTTGGAGGAGATTCTCAAGACAACAGTCGCCGAAGTGCGGCAATTTATTGAGTGCGATCGCGTGATTATTTATCGCTTAGAATCCCACCAGAGCGGGGTTGTCGTTGTAGAATCGGTAGGCTCTGATTGGAGAAGCATTTCGGGAACAATTATCAACGATTGCTACTTTGCAGAAAAATATTTCCAGCTTTACCAACAGGGACGAATCCAAGCTCTAGAGGATATCTACACAGCAAATCTCACCCCCTGTCACGTCGATCTACTGGCTCGCTTTCAAGTTAGAGCCAACTTGGTGGTGCCGATTGTGCAAGAGGAACAGTTGTGGGGACTCCTGGTGGCACAGCAGTGTAGTGAGACACGGCAATGGCAGCCGTCGGAGATTGATTTACTCAAATCATTAGCTACTCAGGCTGCGATCGCAATTCAGAAATCTGAACTTTACGCACACTCACAAGCAGATATCGCGCAACGCCAGCAGGCAGAAGCAGCACTCCAGCAGCAATTTCTCAAAGAGCGATTAATTGCCCAAAGCGCCCAGCGTATTCGCCAGTCCCTTAACCTAGAAGAGATTCTCAACACGACAGTCGCTGAAGTTCGGCAATTTCTTGCCTGCGATCGAACGATCATTTTCCGCTTCGAGCCAGATTGGAGTGGAGTTGTGGCAGTGGAATCTGTAGATGAGGGGTGGACTCCGATCTTGGGCGCTAAATTCTATGATCATTGCTTTGAGATAGATTATGTTCGACCTTACCAAGAGGGTCGTATCCAAGTTCTAGAGGATATCTACGCAGGAGGACTAAGCCCATGTCACATTGATTTACTAGCTCAGTTTCAGGTTAGAGCTAAATTAGTCGTACCCATCATCCAAGGGGAACAGTTGTGGGGACTGCTGGTTGCCTATCACTGTAGCAGTCCACGGCAGTGGCAGCACTTTGAAATCGATTTGCTTAAATTACTTTCCACCCAGGTAGCGATCGCACTCCAACAAGCCCAACTCTATCAGCAAAGCCGCATGGCAACACAGACAGCCCTTACCCAAGCACAGCAGCTAGAACAAACTTTAAGTGAACTCCAAAAAACACAAGCTCAGTTGGTGCAAAGTGAAAAAATGTCCAGCTTGGGACAGTTAGTTGCTGGGGTAGCTCACGAAATTAACAACCCCGTTACCTTTATTTCTGGCAATCTTTCTCATGCTGAAAGCTACACCCAAGACCTCTTAGGGTTAATACAGCTATATCAGGAGCAATACCCCAATCCTACTCCAGAAATCTCCTCAAAAATTGAAGAGATCGATCTAAAGTTCCTGATTGAAGATTTACCAAAACTGTTGGGTTCAATGAAGGTTGGGGCAGAGCGAATTTGTGAGATTATCGGTGCGCTGCGTAACTTCTCCCGCCACGCCGAAGCAGAGATTAAAGCCGTCGATATTCACGAAGGGCTTGATAGTACGCTGATGATTTTGCAAAATCGCCTGAAGGCTCAAGGAAAGCATCTTGAAATTCAGGTGATTAAAGAGTACGGCAACCTGCCTCTAGTTGAGTGCTACGTGGGACACCTGAATCAGGTGTTTATGAATTTAATCAGCAATGCAATAGATGCTATCGCGTATCGCTGGGATGCTAGCGCATCCCACTACGCTAACAATGCCTTGGAAGAGTTGAATGTTGGTCACGATAGCGTGACGCAAAGCGATAGCGAGCTACGAGCGTCAGCGTTAGCGAGTCTTCGCCCAAGGGACGGCGCGAAGGGCGAACGAGCGTCAGCGTTCCCCGTTAGCGTTACGCGAAGCGATAGCGACGAAGGAGCGTCAGTGGGCGGGCAACGCCCGACAGGAGTAGGTTCTCAAGAGTTGAATGTTGAAAATTCAAAACAGTCTTCTAACTTTCAACCTTCTAACCTGCAACCTTTAACCCTCTCCAACCTGCAACCTTCAACCCCTTGTCTTCGGATTAGTACCGAGGTACTCAGCAATGGCGAGGTAGCAATCCGGATTGCAGACAACGGGCTAGGTATGACGGAACAAGTAAAAGGGAGAATATTCGACCCCTTCTATACCACCAAAGCTGTAGGGGCTGGTACAGGTCTGGGATTGTCCATTAGCTATCAAATTGTAGTCGAAAAACATGGCGGTCAGCTACACTGCGAAAGCGTGCTGGAGCAGGGTACGGAGTTTGTAATTCAGATACCACTATGGCAACGTGAGAGCTAAATTTGATGCTACATATACATTTGAATGCAACTTGTATAACACTATTTTATCTCACCTTAAATTTTCCTTAAAAAGGGAGATTTTAACTGAATTATTCTTACTTTTGAAGGGAGATTGAAGGTTGCCTTAGAAACTTTCAACTTGGAAACTTTCAACTTTCAACCTTAAAGATACCCATGTTCTGCCAGAAAGGCAGGTGTAATGTCCTCTAGCTGCTCAGATGGAGATACGCGGTGACCGAGCAGCTTGTTGACATACTTGCCGAGGATATCACTTTCTAGATTGACCCAGCCGCCAATCTGTAGGTAGCACAGATTTGTTTGGGCATAGGTATGAGGAATCACCGCTGCTTTGAACCAGCTACCTTGGGGGTCACAATCAGCAATCGTCAAACTCACGCCGTTAACCGCGATGCTACCTTTCGGAATGAGATAGCGGGCAATTTGGCAGTGCCACTGGTTGGTTAAGGATGCCGGGGCCGTGAAACACATCTCCCAGGAATTAGGTGTTTGTACCGACTCCTGCAAACAACCCACTCCGTCAATATGGCCTGTGACAAAGTGCCCACCTAACTTGCCCCCGACTCGCATTGACGTTTCTAAATTGACATAAGGAGCTGCATACTGTCGTTGCCCCAGAGTTGTGCGGTACAGGGTTTCATCTGAAGCCGTTGCCACAAAACCATGAGATAAAATCTTCTCTACAGTTAGACAAATTCCATCGACAGCGACGCTGTCACCAATCGCTAAATCCTGTAAGATTAGCTCCGAGGCGTCAGTGCGACAGGACACATCGAAGTGATCGCCACCGAGCGATCGAAGGGTTCCAAGGGCTTGTATTAATCCTGTAAACACCGTTTCTTGTTTAATTCCTCCTAATGAGTGGCGATGTCGCGACTATAAGTTAGCGAGGGGGCAAAGAGACAAGGAGGGAGTGGCATAGACTCTCTGAAAAATTTCCATTGTCCGTCCATCTACCCATCGCCATCCGCTTGACCTCGGAGACTCCCCCAAGTCTTCGCCGTCCCCAATCCCTGTCTGGGTTAAGTCTCCATCACCCTGTATGTTTTTTTCGTGAAGTCCCAAAGCAATCGTCCTGAGACTGGGGCATACTTGGAGAATACCACCTTGTTGATCCCGATTAAATTAGGTTCTCAAGGGCTGATATTACGGTTGCTCGGTCAAGTGATGAGAACAAAACTAGCCGTGTATGTTCGAGTCGCTTGCCGTAGAGTACTATTTTACCGCTCTGCTTTGATGCCCGTGATGCTGACCGTGTTATAGAGGCTAAGCCGATGATTGAAATGAGAGTTGCTGGAATTGCAATAGATGCTATTACCAAGAGTCCGATTGTAATGCTCAAGGATTCCTCGGACAGACGAGCCTTGCCCATTTATATCGGGCAAGATCAAGCAAAGGCAATTATCAGCGCTTTGGAAAAACAAGCACCTCCCCGGCCTCTCACCCATGACCTCATCGTCAATCTGCTGGAAGGATGGAACATGAAGCTGGAGAAGATTATCATTCACTCGCTTCAGGATAATACCTTCTACGCCATCCTAAGTGTGCGTCAGGGGGAAGCCAAGAAAGAGATTGATGCTCGTCCCAGTGACGCGATCGCGATCGCTCTGCGGACGGGTAGCCCCATCTGGGTTATGGAAGAGGTGGTTGCCGATGCTTCTATTCCAGTAGACCGAGACGCTGATGAAGAAGAAAGACGTGCCTTTCGGGACTTTGTCGCCAACATTCGACCCGAAGATTTTACCCAGCGCCGGGGATATAAAACTGGCCCAGACTCCTAGCTTGGCCTTCAATTGTTCGGTCAGCGAGGGAACTGGGTTAAATGTTAGAAGGTTGAATGTTAGAAGGTTGAATGTGTAGGAAGGTTGAATGTTAGAAGGTTAATCGGCTAACCTGAAACCTGCAACTTCCCAACGTTCAACCCCATCCCCTTCTCGGTCACCTTGAAGAAAGTGGGTGGAAATCAGTAAGCTGAAGGCTGATAGCTGGATGCTGAGAGCTTAAAATGCGTTATCGACGGTTTGGGAAAACGAATCTGCTTCTTTCGGTCTTTTCCCTAGGAACCATGCGCTGTTTAGCCTCTGAGTTAGAGGCTTTTCAAACTGTACAACACGCGATCGCTCAAGGGATTAACCACCTGGAAACCGCTAGGGGTTACGGTAAGAGCGAACAGTATCTGGGCAACATCCTGAGAACAGAACTCAATGTGCCGCGAGAGCAGCTACACATCACCACAAAGCTGCCACCAACGCCGGATGCGGACTTGATGCGTCAATGGCTCGATGAGTCCCTAGAACGCCTCCAACTTGACTATTTAGATTGTTTAGCCATTCATGGCATCAATACCTGGGAGCATCTCGCTTGGGTGGAGTCCCCAAAGGGTTGTATGCAGGCGGTACGAGAAGCGGTGGCACAGGGGCGGGTACGGCATGTCGGCTTCTCCACTCATGCTCCACTAGAGGTTATTTTAGCGGCAATTAATACTGATTTATTTGAATTCGTTAATCTCCATTACTATTACTTCTTCCAGCGCCATACAGCAGCAGTTGAGTTAGCCCATCGCCGAGATATGGGCATCTTCATCATCTCCCCAGCCGACAAGGGAGGACGCCTGTACACTCCACCGCCCAAGCTAGAACAACTCTGTCATCCCTTCTCGCCCTTGGAGCTGAATTATCGATTTTGCCTGAGCGATCGCCGCATTACCACCCTTAGTGTGGGTCCGGCTAACCCCGATGAACTAAGGGCTCCGCTGAGGGTTGCTCACCAAGATGAGTCTCTAACACCGATGGAAGTTGAAGCACTTCGGCGTCTGGAAACTCAAGCGGAGAATGCCTTGGAAACGGATCGCTGTAGCCAGTGTTACGCTTGCCTCCCTTGCCCAGAAAACATCCACATTCCAGAAATTTTAAGGTTGCGGAACCTTGCTGTAGCTTACGACATGACTGACTTCAGTCAATATCGCTATCAAATGTTTGAAAACGCCGGTCACTGGTTTCCCGGAGTCAAGGGTAATCGTTGCACCAGTTGTGGTGACTGCCTACCTCGATGCCCCTGTGAACTTGATATACCAGCGCTGCTCTCGGACACCCATCAACGTCTTAACGGACTACCTCGGCGTCGGCTTTGGCAATAGTACCATTGGTCGCTATACTGCTGTTGTTTTTTAACTTTGTGTGGAACGCTTCCACAAGACTTGCATTCCTAAGCAAACAGCGATCTTTGTTATAGTGATGGCAATCGTCGGGAAAGCGCTGCTTTTAAGAGAAAATCAAGAGGCTGGGTTGTTATCGAGTAATGGCATAGCCTCAAATACGACCTTCGTACACAATAACGACTACCCATGAGAGGGAAAAACATGAGGGACATTAGTCAAGAAGAAATGCGAGAACGAATGGGGAATATAGACCTAATTCGTGATATAATATTTGGCCCTAAACTTCAAGAATATGACAGTCGGATCGATAAGTTAGAATCTCACTTATCTTTGCTAGAGAAAGAAATGCACGATCGCATTGAGCATGTCAAAACTGACTGCTTGACGGAACTCCGCTCATCTGTTGACTCTTTAGAGCAAAGAATCAAGTCTCTCAACCTGACCTTTCAGAAAGATAACGCTGATATTCGGCAACTCATCGATCGCAGTTACCAAAATTTTTCTGGCAGTCTAGAATCAATTGATAAAACACTCGTCAGCCAGACAACATCGATTCGTAAAGAACTCTTGGAAACTAGAGAAAAGCTTCAAGACGATACTCGAAATCTCAAGTCTCTAATTCTTGATGAACTGGAAAAGCGGTTCTCACTACTTACTAGCGCCAAGGTTTCCCGAAATGATATGGCAGACATTCTATTTGAGCTGGGCTTAAGGCTAAAAGGCACTGACTTGGCTAAAGAGCTTAAAGAAGTGAGTAACAACAATGAGTCGAATGATGTTCTCTTAATAGAAGCCAGCAAAGTTTCAGAGTGAACTCAACTACCAACTAGCCCTAAGTGGTAGAGTTGCTTGATTAAATTTCTGGGGTTTAAAATTTTTGGCTCCAGTAAGATTTTCATCGGGTGACATCTACCCGCCTAAGTGAAGATTTAGGGGAAGCAGATTAGACTATGGCTTCATCAAAAGAAAATCCATCGGGTAGCTCCCAGCTAAAAGGATTGGTGGATTTATTGGCTGATTTACAAATTCTCAATTCAGCGCAAAAACCTAAAGAGGAATCTACTCTGGCTCAGAAAGATGTACGCAGCCAGGGTGAATCTCAGGGTTCTCTATCGGTGGAGGAATACCAGAATACACCAACAAAGGCTGATGAGCTTCATGCAATGCGATCGCCTACATGGGAGCCTGAGAGCCTCACTCTAATTCAGTCTGAGCTAAAGGAAGAGCCACCTCAAGAGACTACGAATTTAGCCGATAACTCTTTAGTGCTAAAAGACTCACTCCGCGTGGAGGAAGGAGAAGCCAACAGACTTTCTCAGTCTCATCAGCCAGAACAGCAACAAGAAGAGTCTAAAAAACCATCCCTTCTATCTTTAGTTGTTGAATATTTACAAAACAGACGATCTCAGTCTCATCAGCCAGAACAGCAACAAGAAGAGTCTAAAAACTCATCCCTTTTATCTCAATCCCTTGAATTTTCGCCAAACGGGCTATCTCAGCCTCATCAGCCAGAACAGCAACAAAAAGAGCAAGAGTCTAACAACCAGCCCGCTCCCCCTGAAGTGGATTTGAGTCAGTCCAAAATCTTAGAGACGCCGCCCGAACAAATTTTTAATCAGTTGCTTGAATCTCACTGGCAAAAAGCTCAACGAAACGAGTATAGCACTCACTCCATTGGCGCAACGGCTAATCAAGATGTAGAGAATTCCATCACCCTATTTGAGCGCTGGCAACGCCTGCTCCTGACTCAAGAAGTAATGGATTCTCGTCAGGCGATCGCAGAATTTAAAAAGAAAGTAGAGGCTCTTGAGCATCAGATTTATGAACCCGCAGAATTAATTAATTTACTTCTGCCTTTAATTGCCGAAATCTTGACTCTAAAAGTTACCGATGCCAGGGAAGACGTTGCTCGTGCGATCGCTCCTGTTGTTGATGAGATGATTCAGCGTCGAGCTCAACAGGATATCGTCGCCATTAGTACAGCGTTGGCTCCTGTAATACCAGAAGCCGTTGCCAAACAAGTCCTCAACTCTCCTGGAGCCTTAGCCAAGGCACTGGGGCCCGAAATGGGAACTGCGATCAAAGAACAGATTATGTTAGAGCGGGATGCAATGGTGGATGCTCTCTATCCCGTCATTGGCAGTACCATTTCTAAATACATGGCGGAAGCCATTCAATCAATTAATGAAAAAGTCGAGAATGCCTTCAGCATAGAGGGATTTTCTCGCAAAATTCGTGCCAAGATGCAGGGCATTTCCGAGGCAGAACTCATCTTCAGGGAGGCAATGCCTTTTACCATCCAAGCGATGTTTTTAATTCACAAAAGCTCTGGATTGGTGATTGCTGAAGTGCAACCCTCAGATAGCCAGCGCCTAGAGTCGGAAATGGTGGCAGGAATGCTCACCGCAATTCGCAGTTTTGTGAATGATGTGATCGCCCAGACTGGAAGTGTTTCTGAGATCGATCAAATTGACTATGGCGACTCGAAAATTATTCTGGAAGTGGCGGGATACTGTTACCTAGCAGCGGTGACTAAAGGGGAACCTCCCAAGTCATTTATTCAGAAGATGCGCAGTACCCTGGGTACTCTTGTGCAAAAACAGGGTAAACCCATCGAATTATTTGATGGCGACCCTGATAATGTCCCTGAAGAGGTACACCAGTTCCTTGAAAATTTAACAAAACGACCTGAGACAGCTTCCGAGGCTCACAACGCTAAACCCCCTGTTGCTCTGATCCTAATCGGTGTTGTGGTGTTCAGCGCAATTGCCCTACCTCTAGGAATTTATCACAATCTCAGTTCAACGGATCGCCGCCGAGAAGAAGACGTTAGCTTAGCCTTGGCATCCGATCCAGAGCTAGCCCTTTATCGTGTTGGGGTAGACGCCAATCTCGGAACCATCAAGCTTAGCGGAAAGTTGCCCAATCAATATCTCCGCTCAAAAGCCGCAAAAATTGCTCAGGAAGTCGAACCTAAACTGAAAATCCACAATACCATCATCCCCGTCGAAGTGCCTCCCGATCCGGTATTAGCGGCTGCTGAGGTAAAGCGAGTCGCTAATCTCCTAAATCAGCTCCAGGGTGCTGTGATTTGGGCTGATTACACTGAGGGGGCAGTCACCGTAAAGGGAGCTGTGCTTCAACAGGAAGATGCGAAAAAAATCACAAAAGCATTTTTGCAAATTCCTGGAGTTAAGTCCGTCAGCAACACAGTACAACTCCAGCCTCTAGCGATCGCTTCCCGCCTTTACTTTGACCAGGGTTCCTCTGAGATCAAATCAGAAGAACGTTCAAAAATTGCTCAGATCAGGGTATTTCTCGATCAGTACCCAAACAAGCATCTCAAGATCATAGGCCATACTGACCCCAAAGGCACGGCTACTGAAAATCAGCAATTGGCACTGGAACGAGCAAACAAGGTAAAAGGCGTTCTTGTTGCTCAAGGCGTTGATTCCAAACGACTGCAAACTGAAGGGACACTAGATGCTCCCATTGGTGTAAGTGCTGAGCAACTCCCCCTATTAAGTCGTTGTGTAGAATTTGAGATAATTTCACCTTAAGGTTAAGCCGTTCTGCGTGAGTGAGGAATCAGCGGTGAGTAACAAGCATCTATTATCATGTCACTGATCTCTAAAAAAATCTGCATCATTGGTGAATCTGAAGTCGGCAAAAATAGTCTGATTCGCCGCTTTGTAGACCGCCAGTTCAGTGACGAATATCTTTCGACCCTGGGGGTACAGATTTCCCGGAAAACTCTAGAATTACAAGGAGTAAACTCGCCGTACAAGCTGAATCTACAGTTACTGATTTGGAGCATAACAGGACATCCTAGATTTAAGGCGATCGCTCCCACTTACTTACAAGGAAGCATCGGAGCTATTGCCGTTGCCGATCTCACCCGCCCAGAAACCATTGAACGGCTTCCAGAGCATATTCAACTATTTTTAGCCATCAATCCTAATGGGTTTATCATCGTCGCCTTGAATAAATGTGATTTACTTGAACCGGAACAACGGGAAGCACTAATTCAGCTTTATAAATGGGAGCAGGTATCAAAAATCTATCTCACTTCAGCCAAGACTGGCTCATACGTTGATGAAATTTTTCTCCACATCGCTTACAAAATTTCAGAATCCTGCGGCAATGGCTTTTCCCTGTATCAAAACTCTCTTGAACTCAATGACTTCTCTAACCGTACAAGAAGGGGGGAGGGGAACCGGAGTTTTAATAATAATGACGCAGAGCCTTCCTCAAAGGCGCTCCCGAAGGAAAGTCACAAAGGTAGGGGGGAAGAAAATCAGAGTCAATTTCTCTTGGGACTTGATCTCGCTACGCCTTGGACGTTAGCGCGTCCTGTTTAGACACTTAAAAAGAATGCTTGGTGAACGCTATCACCGCCTCATCCCTTCCATAAAGCTCCTATCTCCTGCTCATCTGCAAGTGACCTCCCTCTTGCATCAGAGTCATCGGGAGGTTACAAGAGAGCTGTAGACTGAAAAATTAACAAATAGTAACTATTTTCATGGCAACTATCTCCAAGAAAATCTGCATGGTGGGTGACTTCGGAGTCGGTAAGACGAGCTTGATTCGCCGATTTGTCGATCGCCAGTTCAGTGACCAGTATCTTTCCACGGTAGGAGTCAAGATCTCCAGGAAACTCGTAGAATCCGTGAATTTACAGTTGCTCATCTGGGACTTGGAAGGTCACACTAAGTTTAAAGGTATCACCCCCAGTTACCTACAGGGAGCCAGCGGAGCCGTTGTTGTTGCCGATGTCAGCCGCCTCGAAACCATTGAGCGGCTTTCAGAGCATGTTCAACTCTTCTCATCCATTAATCCTAAAGGAGCGATTGTTGTTGCTTTAAATAAATCAGATTTAGTGGATGAGGAGAAATTAGCCAAACTCACTGAATTGGTTCCCGTGAAGGATTGCGAGCAAGTGGTGGAAATCTACCAAACTTCAGCAAAGACAGGTGCATACGTTGACCAGATGTTTCAACAATTAGCTGAAAAAAGTCTAGAATCCAAATGAATGTGCTTTTCAAAAAAATTTTACCGCCACGTTACGAATATCTCACACTGAATCAGAACCTGAGAATTGTAGAGGCATCCTATGGCGCACAGCGTTTCGCTGATTGCCCAGAGGCACTGAAGCTGGGCAATGATGTCCGCGCCTCCTTCCCGGAATTGCTAGGAATAGAAGAAACTCTCATTGAGATTTTGGAAGGACGGCAGACTAATTTTGAGTTAAAAGGAGTTTCTCGTTCAACCGACCCCAAAGCTTCTCTCTACTTAGATTTATACATCAACAATTATCTCAATCAAGAGACTTTAGAAAATCAGTTAATTGTCTTGATAGAAGATTCCACGGAAAGAATGATTTTAGAGCAAGATTTGGCGCAGCGAACCAATGAAGCTAATCTTTTAGTTAGTTATTTAACGGCATCAAGAAATTATATTAATCAAATTATCACTTCGATGGCAGATGCTCTGTTAGTAACGACAGAAGCAGGAATTATTAAAACTGTTAATCCCTTTGCTAAAGATTTATTTGGTTATAGTCAGGAAGAGCTAATTAATCAGCCAATCACCAAGATAATTAATAACGAATGTTTTCTTCATGAAACCCGTAATTTATCGCCATCGAATTGGAGCCAATTTATCAAAGATGTCGAGATTTTTTGTGAAACTAAAGCCGGTGAAAAGATTTGTATTGCCTTTTCCTGCTCAGTGATTCCGACAGAAATTGAAGGCTTAAAAAACTTTGTTTATATTGGTCGAGATATTAGCGATCGCAAACGCGTAGAAGCCCAAATGATGAAGGCGCTCGAGCGGGAAAGAGAACTCCGAGAACTAAAATCTGACTTTGTTTCGATGGCAAGCCATGAGTTCCGTACTCCCCTAACGGCGATCTTTTCTTCTAGTGAATTACTGAAACATTACGGAGATATCTGGCCTGAAGAGAAGAAATTCAAACACTATCATCGGATTGAATCTGCTGTCAAACGGATGACAGGAATGTTAGATGATGTGTTGATATATAGCAAAGCTGAAGCCGGAAAACTGGAGTTCAATCCCAAACCCATCGTTCTGAAAAACCTGTGCAGTAATTTAGTTGAGGAACTACAACTTGGAATCGGTGAAAAGCATCAGATTAGCTTGAGTTACTCAGGACCCTACAAGCCTTGTTGCATAGATGAAAAACTTCTGCTACACATTTTGACGAATTTATTATCAAATGCTATTAAATATTCACCCTCCAATACTAGCGTTTTATTTAGCTGCTACACGGAGCAAAAACAGGTAATCTTTGAAGTTAAAGATGAAGGAATTGGCATACCCCCAGAAGACCAAAAGCGACTGTTTGCGTCCTTCCATCGGGCGAAAAATGTAGGAGATATTCCTGGAACAGGTCTAGGTTTAGCCATCGTGCAAAAGTCAGTCGAATTACACGGTGGCAGGATTATACTGAGTAGTGAAGTGGGAGTTGGTACAACCTTTCGTGTAACCCTACCGTTGAATAGCAACATTAGAGATATTCCGGCAGAATGCCTCTCCTAAGGCCTATCTTCAAGCAAGGGCTGTACTACCTGGAGTGTTTCAAAAAATATTTGCCTGGGAGAGAACAATTTATACGAGATTTAAAAATCTAATGAGAAATTTTACACAAGTCTCATAAATCCGGCTCAACTCATCGAAACAGTTGTCAAGCTGGCAGTAAGTCCATAAGTTTCGCCTCAACAAACATCTATATCCTAACCTTTACAAGACGCATATTTTATTATCTTGTTTTGGATTCAAAAGGTTCTTAAGAGTAAGAATTGTCACTCAACCTTAATGGGAACCTTAGTGAGATTAGGTTAGTCATACTGTACCAAGCGCATCTTCACAGAGAATCAGTATCAATTCAAACAGATTAGAAATGTCTGTTATGCATTTATAGAATACTTTAATTTGACATGTAAAGTAAAAATGCTTGTCAAATAAGGCTATTAGCAATTTTGTTGCTGACGAAGCATTTAAAAATGCTGTAGATAGCATTGTGCAAATGGTACCCATCCGTAGTAATACTGAAAAGCTGTAAATCAGAATTCAGTGATTTTACGTTGGAAACTTTTAGGAAATCCCTTAATAATAGATTTCAAGGCGTAGATCGACCAGCTAAATCAGAGAAGAGAGAAGCAAAAATGCAGAGAAGTCTAATTTTAGGGGCAACTGGTTTTATTGGTGGTAATCTCGTGCGTTCTTTAGTGGCTAGAGGTGAATTTCCGAGGATTTTTATTCGTACAACTTCTTCTCTTTCTTTTTTGGAAGATATTTTAGATCGAATCGAAATTGTCTACGGTGATTTTCACGATAATGCGGCTTTGTGTCGAGCCACAAAAGGTATTGATGTAATCTATCATCTGATCTCAACCACTTATCCGAGTTCAATTCTGGCAACCAGTTATGATGATGTCGTATCCGATTTTTCGTCAACTGTTCGACTCGTAGAAAACAGCCTTGCTAATGGAGTAAAAAAGATTGTTTATGCCTCCTCCGGAGGTACGATTTATGGCGAACCGAAAATAACCCCTATCCCTGAATATCATCCTCTTCTCCCTAAGTCAGTCTATGGTCAGAGTAAGCTAAGCATTGAGAATTATCTGAATTTCCATGCCCGCTTAATGACACTAGACATCAATATATTACGAATCTCTAACCCGTTTGGGCCAGGACAAAATCCTGCAAAAGCTCAAGGAATTATTGCTGTGGCTTTGAATTGTGCTTACTCAAGCCGAGTCCTCAAGCTCTATGGTAACGGTGAGGCAATCAGAGACTATCTATATATAGATGATGTAAGTGAAGCTCTGATACTAGTTGCTCAAAACCCTGGGTCTTCAATTGTTAATATTTCTTCAGGCATGGGGTACAGTGTTAGGGACATCGTTGAAACAATAGAAGAAGTTTCTGGTCGAATCATTCTGAAAGAATTTATTCCGGCTCGTTCTAGCGATGTGAGCGTTAGTATTCTGTCCAACCAACGCGCTTTTGAAATTTATGGCTGGACTCCGAAAGTTAGCTTCAAAGAGGGGCTATTTAGATTTGACCAAGTGATGAGAGAGAAGATGTGTTTAACTCCAATTGTTAATGGACTCTATGAAAATAAGATGAGGTTGCTCGAAGCCTGCTAAAGATTAAGGGATTGAAGAATAAATAATCAACTCTCGTCCGGGAGAGCCCTGATTTGTCTAACTTTATGCAATGAATCGCATAAATCTTTTGGCATCATTCCTTTGCGATCGCAAAAGTTGATGTTGTGAAAGACCTCAGAACTCACTTTCGATGGATCAACTTTTCTTACAGCCTCCTCTAAAATATCTTCAATCTCCTTAAAATCATTGGCAAATCTACCAACTCTTTCATCCTTGAAAAGGGGCGTCTTTGTTGCGACGCTGCCAACTTTTTCTGCGACGTTGCTAGCTTGTGGTAATAATCGGTGCAGTGGTGCAGTACTGAAATGACTACCAAGTCCACTCCGATGAGGTATTAGCTGAGCGACGCACCGATCGCCCCCCCTGATCGTTCTCGAACTCACCGATCAACTCTCACTACTGCCTTACCGATAACCTCCTGGGCTAACTCTTTTAATTTACTATTTGCAATGTCCTGCACTAGCTGTTCATCCCAGCGTTTATAATCCAGATTGACTTCACCAGTGCAATCATGCAATCGCCACCACTCTACCTAATGCATTCCCGACCAAACCGTTGCACTTGTCGCAACACAGTCAGATCCGTTTCCGTTTTTCGCAGTTCAATCCACTGATTCAACTGGTCAACACTCACCATAGGAAAAGCACGGCTGTTAACTACATCTGTGTACTGCCCATCCTGAAGCCATTGAATGCTCAATACCTGCCGTCTATACAACCAGATTTCTGGAACTTCCATTGCCCGATAGATCGACATTTTGCTGGCTGAAGAGCTGGCAATATCTACCTCCAACGCCAAATCGGGGGGAAGACTTTCTGATGCCTTCGTTTCCATCCCTTGCCCTGGTGTAGCATTTTGGATGTAGAAACAGGTATCTGGCTCAATCCCACGATCAATGGTTTCACGATTCAGCGTAGTCGAACCAAAATCATTGGCCTCTATCCCCAACTCCATTGCTAGCATGGTAATGATTTTTGCCAGCAGCCGATTGACGATTTCGTGCGGTTCTCCTGGCATCCTGATCTCCAATACTCCCTGATCATAGGCAATGCGAGTCGGGCGATTATCTCCCAAGTCTTGCAGCAATGCTTCATAGGTCTTCCAGGTTAGCCCAGAAATGATCATGGCACTACCAGGAGCCAACTTAATGTGATTGATGGGTGTGGCGATCGCAGCGGTCATGGGTTAGCCCTCTGGCGAATAGTACTTCTGTTTCTGAAGTACTCGCATTATAGCGGTTTGGGTCGTGTAGTCAGACAATGCTGTGCTAATGGGTCAGTTACAGGCTTGAAAAAACACCATTTTATTCTGTAAATTCTTACGACTAAAGTGATATTTTTTTCTCTCTAATAAGTTATATTTCCAATTAAATTTATCAAAATTGAGTTTTTTTTGAAAGCCAAATATAATAAAGTCATCCTAAACTTTCAATTAGAAAGATTCTTATTTTGGTAAGTCGTATTGCTTTGAGCTTGAGGTCGCTACTTCTGCCCCAGAAGGCAAGCCCCTCACTCCATCCACTCTCAGAGGATTTGAGGATGAGGAGTCTGGTAACGATTTCAACCAAATATTTTCTGCTCAATTGCTCGAGTCTAAGAGCAACCGCTCAAGTATAGAACCGTGCGATTTTAACTCGGTGTAGCTTCGTTCCTTGACTGTTGCTGACAAGCCATCTCGATTGAGACTGGATACCAATGAAAAGAGCATATAAGTTACTTTTGAGCTAAGCTCGAAAAGGGTAGCCTATTAAGCGCCTCCACTAAATTAGGAACTTATGGTCATTGGCATCCAAACCTTACCTAAGGAGGTAGTGAATCTCATTGCCGCTGGTGAGGTGATTGACTCTTTAGCCGCCGTGGTGCGAGAGTTGGTGGAAAATGCCCTCGATGCGGGTGCAACGCGGATTGCTGTTTCAGTGTGGTCTGACCAGTGGCGAGTACGGGTGGCAGACAATGGAAGTGGCATGGACTTGAGGAATTTGCAACAAGCCGCCACTGCTCATAGCACGAGCAAAATCCGTACCTGTGATGACTTATGGAAGATTACCAGTTTGGGATTTCGCGGAGAAGCGCTGCATAGTTTAGCCGCTTTAGCCAATTTGGAGATTTTAAGCCGACTGACTCCGAATGTTGAGGGTTGGCGAGTGACATATAACTCCCAAGGTGAACCCAGGCAAGAGGAAGCTGTTGCGATCGCTCCGGGTACAGTGGTCATTGTCTCTAATATATTTGGGAATTGGCCAGTGCGCCGCAAGGGATTACCCTCAATACCACAGCAACTGCGAGCAGTACAAACGACAATTCAGCAAATTGCTCTGTGCCATCCTCGTATTACCTGGCAAGTGCAGCAAAATGATCGTCCGTGGTTTAGCATCAGTGCCGGTACGACAGCCCAACAAATCCTACCCCAAATCTTACGGCAGGTACGGCAAACTGACTTACAACAACTCACACTAGAAGTACCCACACCTACGGACAATGGGGAATTGGGACAAGAGGTGCAAGGTAGCGAAATCACTTCCCTGGGTGCTTCGTCCCGCTACGCTATCACTGAAGCTTCGGTTTCTAACTCCCCTTCTCTCTTGTCTTCTCAACCTAAAATCCAAAATCCAAAATCTCAAATCCAAAATTCTTTAATCCAGCTCGTTTTGGGGCTACCGGATCGGTGCCATCGGCGACGCCCGGATTGGGTAAGGGTGGCGACGAACGGACGCCTAGTGCGATCGCCTGAACTTGAGCAGACAATCCTAGCCGCGACGGCGCGCACTTGCCCACGTGAGCGCTACCCGATTTGCTTTGTTCACCTCCAGATTGGCCCCAGTCTAATTGACTGGAATCGTCATCCAGCTAAAGCAGAAATTTACTTACATTCCCTCTCCTACTGGCAGGAACAAATCTCCCGTGCGATCGAGCAAGCTTTACGCATTAGTCCAACCAATCTCCCAGAAGCTACCCAATTGCAGAGGGTGACAACATTGCTCAAGGTGTCCGAAGAAAAAGCAGGTTATAACGTAAGTCGCTCAGTTCAACCCACACCAGAGGACGAGGAAAAGACTAATAAATCTCGTGAAATTGGCATCATTGAACTACGGGCAGTGGCTCAGGTTCACAAAATGTATATCCTGGCAGAGCATCCGACGGGGATGTGGTTGGTAGAGCAGCATATTGCCCATGAACGAGTTTTGTACGAGCAATTATGCGATCGCTGGCAGATCGTGCCTTTAGAACCCCCAGTGATTCTCAACCATTTGACACCCGCTCAAGTCGAGCAACTTCAGCGATTAGGATTGGATGTAGAGCCTTTTGGCGAACAACTGTGGGCAGTACGCAATGCCCCAGCATTATTGACAAAACGAGAGGATTGTGCAGCAGCTCTGTTAGAACTGAGTTTAGGTGGGGACTTGCAAACGGCTCAGGTCGCAACGGCTTGCCGCAGTGCGATTCGCAATGGCACTCAATTGAGCTTAGACGAAATGCAGACGTTATTAGACCAATGGACACGTACCCGTAATCCTCGCACCTGTCCCCACGGACGCCCCATTTATTTATCTTTAGAAGAGTCATCGCTTGCCCGCTTCTTCCGCCGTCATTGGGTGATTGGTAAGAGTCATGGAATCTGATGTAAAGTTTTCCAAGATACCGCTGCGACGCAGGGTTGCTTATTACCTAGAAGACATTGAAACGCCAATCGGTAGAGCTGTTAATTTGTTCATTCTGGCGCTCATTTTGCTGTCTTCTGCAATTTTTGTAGCACAAACATACCCTCTGCCTGCATCGGTTCGTAATATTGTTGATACCCTAGATAGGTTAATTGGAATCATTTTTGTTACAGAGTATTTAGTCCGTTTTTTGTGTGCTGAGGATAAAATAAAATTCTTTTTTAAACCCTTTTCTCTGCTTGATTTAGTTGCCATAACACCCTTTATTTTAAGGCTGACAAACATCCAATTTATTAGGATGTTCAGATGGCTCCGAATTTTGCGATTAATTCGCTTTATCAATTTTAAAGTTTATTTTTTACGAATTAGCTCTGAAGATGGTGTAATTTTTGCCAGAATATTATTTACTTTATTTACGATTCTTTTTATTTATTCTGGACTGATTTATCAAGTCGAGCATGGAGCAAATTCTCAGGCATTCAGAACGTTTTTAGATGCGTTCTATTTTTCTGTTGTAACAATGACAACCGTTGGCTTTGGGGATGTTACTCCCGTTTCAGAAAGTGGTCGATTACTAACCGTCTTAATGATTTTGACGGGGATTGCTGTGATTCCTTGGCAGTTGGGGGATTTGATTAAGCAATTGCTCAAAA
Organism: Allocoleopsis sp.; assembly: GCF_036703385.1. Taxonomy (NCBI): domain Bacteria; kingdom Bacillati; phylum Cyanobacteriota; class Cyanophyceae; order Coleofasciculales; family Coleofasciculaceae; genus Allocoleopsis; species Allocoleopsis sp. The sequence goes on from NZ_DATNPA010000119.1 coordinate 23,674, forward strand.
CAGCTAACCAAGTCGAGAAATTGTGTTCAGGTTGTGGCTTGCCGTCCCATGATAAAGATGCTCAGTTCTGCAAAATTTGCGGGACAAAATTAGCAGAGGTTTGCATGATTGAGCCTCGCTGAGTAGGGAAGTAGCTTGGGAGTTGCAGTGACGATTATGAGTCCCGGTATAGACGCGCTCTAGCTTCATCTTCTAACCATTGTTACTCGGACTCGCCACTTGCCGCAGTGTGTCAGACGGGTTATAAGTTTTAGTCACAACTTGCGGACAGCGCAGACAGGCAGCTTTCCCTTCTTGTTGCCACCATCGACAGCTAGAGCGTAGTTGACAAGCTGGCAGTACATCTACAACCGTTGGCAGCACGTTCACAATCCGCTGGATGAGACGGCAATCAGTACCATCAAAATGCTTGCAGCCACTACCAGCACAAGGGGCAGCAAACCGAAAAACCTCCGTGGGGGCAACTGAACCGGATACAGCCAAAAGCTCATCCGTCACGGGTTGAGGTTCCCGGAGATAGGCAAGCCGTGGTGACTCTACAGTGCCGCCCACCACTCCAAATACAACGCTTTCTCTCTGTTCGGGGTGAGTCGTGCTGGGGCAGAGTGGCGAGGCATTCGTCGGGATAATCGGTTTCATACTTTCCACATGATTCTGATTGGCGAAACTACTACCGCTATCTCCATACTTTGATAGTTCCGTCATCACTCGTACTCACTAAGGTTTGACCATCCGGGCTGACAGCCATAGAACTGACATCGCTTGAGTGTCCCTCAATGGTGTGCAGTTGTTTCCCACTGACCATATTCCAGAGCTTAATGGTTCCGAAATAACTACCAGTAAACAAGGTTTGACCATCTGGGCTGATTGCAAGGGCACTCACAAACTCTGACTGCCCTGCAAACGCCTGGAGGGTGTTTCTCTCTGTGCGGGTGTGCGGATTCCAAAGTTTGATGCCTCCGTCCCGACTGCCAGTAACCCAGGTAAGATGATCCGGGCTGATGGCGGCGCAACGGCTTAAAGGCATTTTAAGGGTACTTCTCTCTTTGCCAGTATGCAGATTCCAAAGTTTTATGGTTCTAGTTCTACCAGCACTATCCATCCGATCTGTACCTTGACTCACTAAAGTAACATTATCTGGGCTGATGGCAAGGAAATTAACCTCGCTTGAATGTCCCTTCAGGGTTTGCAGCTCTTGGCCTGTGGACAGATTCCAGCGTTTAATGGTTCCGTCCAGACTGCCACTAACCAAGGTCAGACCATCTGGGCTAATGGCGACAGAAGTGACCTCTATTGAATGCCCTTTCAATGTGTGCAGCTGTTTTCCTGTGTGCAGATTCCACAGTTTGATAGTGCGATCTTGACTGCTACTCGCTAAGGTTTGACCATCCGGACTGATGGTAACGCAATAAACTAAGCTGAAGTGCCCCTTAAGGGTACGCAGCCATTTTCCAGTGTGCAGGTTCCAGATTACGATGTCTTTATTACAGCCACAGACTAAAGTTTGACTATCCGGGCTAATCGCAATAGCATTCGTCCCATTGTTCGCTAAATCTCCAGAGAAAATACACTCCAAAAATTGATAAGGATTATATTGTTTTAATGCCTTCTGCGCTAACGGTTCTGAAGAACCACGAAGTTCCCAATAGACGGCTTTAGCTATGGATTTCGACTCGTTTTTCAGAGCTTGAATCACCAAGTCTAAGCCTGCTTGACCATACTTCAAAGCTTCTTTGAGAGCGGCTATTTTTGGCTCAACCGCAGTACTTGCCAATCGCCGCTTCACACCTTCGAGTCCTCCCAAAACCAGACTACTTGCCAATGTTGGGTTTTGACCTCCCAGAACTGCATCGTCGGATTGAGGCTGAGGCAACTTGACTTCTTCTACGGGTGGAGCGATCGGGATTTGCGGAGACAGATCTTCAGCCTCATACTCTTGATAGGACGGAGATATCATCATGCCCAGCAACATAGAAGGACTGTCGTCAGCACCAAACGGACACAGCATTTCCTCTGCTAGTGACGGAGAAGATATCATCATGCCCATCAACATAGAAGGACTGTCGTCAGCACTAAACTGAGACAACATTTCGTCTTCTACTGACGGAGAAATCGGGACTGGCCCAGATAAAGCTTCATGCTCATCATCGGGCGACTCTATTACCTCTGACGGATCGATAAGGACTATGTCAAAACCCGCATCAATGTAGCTATCTGAAGCGTTATCAGACGATTCTACAGTATGAGTCTCATTCGCTCTTTCAATGGCGGCTAAAATAGCTGCATCTAATTCTGCTTCGGTCTCAATTGAGTTAGCTTGACGGATGGAGTTGTCGCTTGGCTGTTGAGTTGGTTCTTCCATAGCACTCTGCTTTAAGCCGTCATCATTTATCCCAGTGATATCACAAGGTCTGAGCAAACGGCTATAAAGCCATCAATTACTAATGCCCAAAGCGCGTGAAGCGTTTGATGTAGCATAGTCAGTTGACTGTGTACTGAAGTGTGAGAGTGTCCAGCCCAACTCAACCCTCGAAATTCTTGGAGCCAATTGATCGCACTGCAATCACCCTTATGTTAGTGCTGAGTTTGTTGATTGGCTTAGTGTTGGGGGGTGGCGATCGCACTCGACCTTATGTGCGAGAGTTTAGTTGGCAAAACAAACAAGTTGGGGCGGCGGATACCTTCTTCGTCCTCACCTTTTCGCGCCCGATGGATCATGCCAGCGTGGAAGCCAACTTGCATATTGAGCCACCCCTACCCGGTAAAGGCAGCTGGGCTGGGCGGCGGTTGGTCTATACTCTAACGAACCCCGCTCCCTATGGCGCAACCTATAAAGTCGAATTACAGAAGGCGCGGCAGAGTATGGGGAAAGCGGGGAATCCGATGCAGCCATTTGTCGGTGAATTTCGCACTCGCGATCGCGTTTTTGCCTACTTGGGTGTCGAGGGAGACGAGAAGGGACGGTTAATTCTCTACAACCTCACCCATCACCAAAAAACGCTTCTTACCCCCAAAAACTGGGTCGTCACAGATTTTAAGCCCTACCCAACTGGCGATCGCATTTTATTTGCCGCTAGCGACTGGTCGAATTATGGCCCCGGTTTGTTTGAACAACAGCTGTATACCGTCACCACCGGGTTGTCTGGGATGTCTGCAACCCAACCCCAATCGACCCAAAAAGCGGGTAGCATCAAGCTGATTTTAGACAATTTGGACTACCAAAATATGAAGTTTGACTTGTCCTCTGATGGGCAAGTTATTGTAGCTTTTCGAGTGAATCGGCATCACATCGAAGATTCTGGACTCTGGGTACTGCGACCCGATGCGCCTTGGCAACTCCTGCTCAAACAGCCAGGAGGAGATTTTTTGATTACGCCGGACAGCGCTGCGATCGCCAATACCCAAGGCGAGGGCGTCGCTATATTATCACTAACGTCACAGGCGAAGCCCCTGGATTTTCTCCCAAAGTTTGACAAGGTACTCAGTTTCTCCAGTGATGGCATCCGAGCGGCGATGGTCAAATTAAATAGCGATTATACACAATCACTATTTTTGGTCACGAACCAGGGAGTTCAGAAAGAACTCCTGAAGACTAACGGCGAATGGCTCAACTGTCAGTTTGACGCCAGTGCAAAAAACCTATACTGTTTAATGACTCAGCTGGTACAGGGGAACGAATCCTCTCAACAATTATCGATTTTAGGAATTGAGCTTCAGACGTTTAAAGTCAAGCCGTTGTTAGTACTGCCCAATCAGTCGGAGATTGAAATGAGTTTATCACCCGACGGTTTGGCACTGCTGATTGATCGGGTCGTCAAAAAGGAAACGCTACCCTCACAAGAGGATTTGACTACGGATGTCGGGTCTGCGATCGCGACCAGTCGTCTCTTTTTACTGCCTCTGGTCAACAGCACATCGGCATCCAGTAACAGCCCTGTGCCACATCAAGAAATACCTGTACCGGGCTTCCACCCGCACTGGTTACCCTGAGTGGGAAGGATTTATGTGCTGCTCTTGAAACTGAGTAGAACGAACCTTTTATTCTACCAGATTCGGCTACGTTTATATTGAAGAAAAACAATACTGGGTGCTTGACCTGACAAGGGCACTTTCTACGGACAAGGCAATCGCACAGCCAAGGATTTTAGGTTTTGGATGATTGGACATCAATTCCAGCCCAAATGCTTCAGTCGTAGAACAATTGCAAATCGTCATTATGGAATTCTGGTACAAATCGGCAATTCCATGACCGGCAACCCGCTCTTCCCACCTCTTAGTTATGTGGGAAAATCCTAATTCGGCAATCCAAAATTATTGCATTGGTTGACCGGTTCCTTAACACACACTGCTCTGAGGCACTCTAATTGTGAAACTTCACTGGCTATTACCCAGTTTTTTGGGATTTTTTCTGCTCTCCTCTCCTGCTTATGCACGTCAACTATTAAATTGGCGTTTTGAAGCGAATCAGAACCGACTGATGTTTATGACAGACGAGGGAGTTCAACCCAAGGCACTGCTAATTGGCAACCCCACGCGTTTGGTCATTGATTTGCCGGGTATTATGCTGGAACGCTCAACCGTCGATCAGCTAGTAGGGGGAGCTATTCGCTCGGTACGAGTGGGACAGGTTGATGACAATACGACACGCTTAGTCGTTGAATTAAATCCTGGTTATACCCTCAACCCCCAACGTGTGCAATTCCGAGGCATTGCCTCTAATCAATGGATCGTGCAATTACCCATGCCGGAACGGGTGGCCCAGTTGCCCAATTCAGTCTCTCCATCCCTAGAGATTCCTGTACCTGCGCCTGCGAAAAGTAATCCATCCGTGAGCTACCCCCAAGTTCCGAAGGGGCGCTTGGTGGTGATGATCGATCCGGGGCATGGTGGGAAAGACTCTGGAGCGGTTGGGATTGGTGGACTACAAGAGAAAGATATTATTCTGCCGATCTCACAACGGGTAGCAGCGATTTTGGAGCGACAGGGTATCCACGCTATTCTGACGCGAACCAGTGATTATTTTGTAGATTTGGCTCCACGAGTGCAAATGGCGAAACAGGATCATGCTGACTTGTTTGTCAGTATCCATGCCAATTCCATCGATAACCGCCCAGATGTCAATGGCTTGGAAACTTACTATTTTGATAGCGGCAATCGTCTTGCTCAAACCATCCACAACAGCATATTGCAAAGCCTTGATATTAAAGATCGCGGGGTACGAAGAGCAAGATTTTACGTGCTTAGAAATAATCCGATGCCAGCCGTTTTAGTAGAAGTGGGTTTTGTTACGGGTGTGGAAGATGCACCGAGACTCTCAACAGCCAATTACGAGGATCAAATGGCACAAGCGATCGCAAATGGCATCCTTCAGTACATTCAGCAAAATCAGTATGTCGGGGGGTTGCATTAAACGTGAGCGGGTGAGGGGGAGCCACGAAATTGTTAGTCCGATTGAACACAGGTTTTTTTAGGGGCACGATAAGATCGTGCCCCAATCCCTTCTAATTTATATAAAGCCGGGGATTCAGCCCTGACTACAAACGACTGTAAATCAGCGATCGCTTCGCTACTCTCAAAACCAATCCCACGATTGCCCTGTGTTAACTTGGACTGACCCATCGAATTAGTCAATCCGCCCCCAGATAGATGTCTCAATCAAAAGTGACGTTAAACCAAGCGGTCAGTTTAGCTAAATTTTTAGTGCATCTTGCCGCAGGGGGTGCCACAATCGCTACCGTTGTCGGTTTTGCCGGGAGTCTGTGGTGGGTTTTCCAGCTTTTTGAGCACCCCAGACCCCAATACTGTTTAATCCTGATAGTTGCGATCGTGGTTGGTGGCATTTCGCGTCAAGCATGGAGCTTTGCTTGGTGTTTGCCCTTATTGCTCAACCTGGCACTGATCGTTCCCCTCTTTCTCCCATCTGCTCAAAGCTCTTACTTACAACCCGCTAACCTCATCCCTGGCAGTACGTTGCGTCTTCTGCTCGTTAACCTCGATCATCACAATCAGGATACAAGTCCAGCTATACAGTATATAGAATCACAAAACGTCGATGTAGTTCTATTGCAAGAGGTCACATCCAGATGGCTGAGTACGCTGCAATCCAATCTCTCACGATACCAAGTGGCTACGTCTTTACCACGAGAGAATTCCACGGGTGTAGCCATGCTTGTACCCACTACCCCATCCAAGTCAGTTGAGATAGTAGCGACGCAAATTTTAGAATTGCCGCCTAACTCAGGAGCCCCCCTGATCGAAACTACGCTGCGATGGGACAGTAGAGAAGTGGTAATCCTCGGCTTGAGTATAGCCCGCCCCCGTAATCGAGACTCTTCAGCATTTCAACAGGTGGAGTTTGATGCAGCAGCAGAGTGGAGCCTCCGTCAGCAGAGACAGGAGAAGCGGGAAGTTGTTGTTATGGGTGACTTTAATAGTACCCCGTGGTCAGGTCGGTACGAGAAGTTCTTACAAGATAGTAATCTGCGTAATTCGCTGCGCGGGTTTGGCTTGCAACCAACATGGCACGCCGCTTTACCCTCACCCCTAATGATTGCGATCGATCATTGTTTGCATAGTCAGTCGATTAAAACGGTTAGCCGTGCTACAGGTGCCAATATTGGTTCAGATCATTTGCCGCTTTATGTGGAATTGCGACGAGGTTTTTAGAGTCACGACTGAAACCCCAAAAATGTTCTGACTGCTAAGTTTTAATAACTAATTTTTCAAAATAAGACGTTAACCCGATGCTTAAAGAGGGCTTGGCTAATGCGATCGCCTATCATTCAGCCGCAGCCACATTGATATACTACTGTCAATCGTGATGGTATCATCATATTCACTCTACTCAGCCTATACAAGTAAAAATAGCTGTTGTACAGTGACTCCTCAAGTGTACTTACGAAAGCTTAGTTTCAACCCTTTCAACTTTGATGAGGGTTGACTCGTTGGTATTATCTGAAAGGGTTTGACTCTAACATGCAACTACCACTTTTACCAGGCACTATCCTACAAAATCGATACTGCTTGCTTCAAGTTTTAGGTCAAGGGGGATTTGGTCGCACATATTTAGTTGAAGACCAAGCACGCTTCAACGAATTGTGTGTTTTGAAAGAATACACTCCAAAGCATACGGGAATTTATGTTTTAGATAAGTCTCAGGAACTGTTCAACCGGGAAGCTAAAACTTTGTATCAAATTCAGCATCCCCAAATTCCCCAATTTAGAGCCTTTTTTAAAGAAAATGAGCGTTTATTTTTAATGCAAGACTACATTGCGGGTAAGACCTATCGCACACTGCTCAATGAGCGTCACAAGAAAGGGCAGACTTTTTCCGAAAAGGAAATGGTGCAATTTTTGTTCCAAATATTACCCGTTCTAAACTATATTCATAACATTTCCCCTAAAAAGAATGAAGGAATTATTCATCGAGATATTTCACCCGAAAATCTTATTTGTCGGCAGAGCGATCAAATGCCAGTGCTGATTGATTTTGGCACAGTTAAGCACATGGTATTTTCGTCGAAATCACCTGAGGATATTCCTCCAGAAACAATTGTCGGTAAAGTGGGCTATGCTCCTGAGGAACAACTTCTAAAAGGTGAGGTTTCTCCCAACAGTGACCTCTACGCTTTAGGCATAACAGTTATTGTGTTAATGACTGGACGCAAACCGCAGGATTTCTTCGATAAATTTCTCAGGAGTAGAGGTTGGCAAGAGGATGTTCCATCCGTCAGCCGTTTGTTTGCTACGGTTTTAAATCGGATGATCGATCCTATCCCCTCTTGTCGTTATCAATCAGCGACAGAACTTCTCCAAGCTCTGCGTTCATTGCAGGGTTTAATTTCTGATCCACCCACGCCACCCACGCCACCAAAAGACCCTAAAGGCTCTCAGCCTCGACCTCCAACACCACCTAACGGATCGGGAGATATTATTAATAACCCATCGATTCTTCGATTTCTCCAGGAACTAATTTTAATCCTAGGTAAACAAATAGTTTCAGCTTCTCCTTTGGAGAAGTCTATAGTGGCTATCGGTGCGGGGTTAATTCTATTATTTACACTAGTTTTGCGAGAGAAGCCAGTCTTTCCAGAATTGACACCGCTATCCATACTGGTAGACATACCAGAAAAACTGATAGTGACGCTGCCACCGCTACAGACACCGACAAATTCCAGAATTGTAACTCTACAGGGGAGAGTAGTCAAACAACCCATCCGCCACTATATTGAAGTCCAATCAGGGCAGCGAATGAACGCTCTTGTAAAGGAAGGGAGAGTTTTGATGACGTTGTATCAACCCAATCAAGAACCGATGACAGAGGGAATTACAAGATTGAACAATGTTCTCCTCGGACCTGGAGACTACACTTTTGAGGTATATGTAAATAAGAATGAGGGAATTACTGAGTCTGATTACACAATAGAAGTCAGGCTCTACGATATCAATTAGCGTCAAACAACCCTAACTATCGATTTCAATTTTTCTAGTTCTTCAAAATCCAAAAATTTCAAATCAGTAAAACGGATTTGGTATTAACCTACATCCAAAATTTCTGTTGACAACGATGCAAGACCTGAGTTTTAACAGTACCGAAGAGAAGATTGTAGATAATTTTTGCGATAATATAAAGAAAAAGTTAAGGAATTACTTTTTTCAACGGCGCTAGGCTAAAAGCGAGACAACAAATTATACCAAGTTGCGTTCTAATCCGTAACCTTGATAAAGGGAGTGGGGAGTAGGGAGTAGGGAGTGAAAATTTCTTACATTACGTCTTTGACTGCAACTTGGAATTAAAGCACCTTTCATGGGGAGGAGACTTGATGATGACTAATGGGTTGCATCTATTTATACAGGAAGGTTGAGTATGGGTATCGAAATTTTTTACTGTAACCAAATCCCAATGTTTGATTTAGCAGAAATTAATTGGCTGATAGAAACACCTGTTCGTGACTGGGAACTAGAAGAGGAATTAGGTCAAGAGGTTTGGAGGGTAGAATACGATGCCGAACATCCCGACATGCAGTACCACAATCGCGATGAAACTTGTCTCAGATTGGGTTTTGTGGGAGCCATTTTTGAAGACGAGGCTCTATTAGATGATCGCTGTGCCATCTTCCCTGGTTATTGCACAAGTTTAGTGACTTCCGACTTGACTTACTCTGAGAAAAGCCTAGCCCTATAGCAGAGCTAACCAGGGTCTGTTTGCCAACTCAAGAGCGACACTTAATTGGGTGCTACTCTTGAGAGAATTTAATGGGTGATAACGCTAGATTTAGACTTAGCAAACACACCCTGGCTTGTTTCACCGTAATTTGGCTAGAAGGGAATATCATCTAAATCTTGTTGACTATCTGGAGCTGTAGTGGTTGTGGTGCGAATGCTCGGAGTTTCATAAGATTGATCAGTCGCTGAAGAGGCGTAGTCTCTATCTAGTTCGCTGGTATTAGACATGGGTGCTGATTGCCGAGGCGACCTTAAGGGTACAACCACATTATTAGACTTTGGAGAAGAAACCGATGCTGGAGCGTCATTTGTTGTAGCTGGTACGGCGACATGGGGTTCAAATAGAGTATCAGCCCCTAGTTTGTAAATGCGAGCAGCGGTTAATTCCGCTCGCTTTTCCTTAAACCCTTCCGGTCGCTCAATGGTATTCATACCTAAACGACCTTCAATCAGCACGCGATCGCCGGCTGAATAGTTTTCTTTAATGGAATTAGCCAAATTCCCCCAACCCACTACTCTTAAGCGGGTCGGTGGGTCTTCAGCTCGTTGGCTGGGAAACTCCACTAGCATCTGGGCAATGGGAGTTTGGTTATCAGCCGTGTAACGAAGTTCTGGATCTTGAATGATCTGTGCCATCAAGATGCAGCTATTCATTATGAAATCCTCCTTGGCGCTTTTGGTGATCGACCTGCTAGGCGAGAAGCCTTGCCTTAGTTTCCGAGTCGCGCTTGCTATTGGGCGATCAGTTGCAGGCGGCGGACAGGCTCTCCTCTACTTTACGAGTAGCAGGTAAAAAAAAAGATAAAGGAGTCCGTGAAATTTTTCAGCGTCCTCCTCATCCATAATAGAACAAGCGTACCAAAGCCGTTAATTTAGTTGGGAGCTGGGTTGAAGGCTTAGTCAAGCATCCTGCCCCCATTACGGCAACAGGATACTCTCAAAAGCGGCAGTTCTATGATGTCATCGCTTCCACTTTGGGAGGTTCTACAAAACCCTGCTCGTGCTGTTCAACAAAGTCTTGGACGTAGTTACGATACTTGCGCAAGCTTTCATCGACCCAATCTCGGTCATCGCTGTTGGCAAAGATGTGTACCAGAGGTTCGCCAGCATCTGGCAAAATCAACACCCAACTGTCTGTTTGGTAATCGACAATTTTTACACCATCAACTAGTTCTAAGTTCTCGTTGGGATGAGTTTCTACAAGATGGCGCATGAGGGCACCTTTCACCGTCCAAGGGCAGCGAACTGTATAGGTCTTGTGACAAACACGGGGGAGATCGGTACGAATCTGACCGAGCGATCGCTCCTGTATGGTTAGCATCTCAATTAACTTAGCCATACAGAACATCGCATCAAAGCCGGGATGGAGATGTGGGAAAATGAAGCCCATTTCTCCGCTACCGCCCAACACGACATTGGGATTGGTTTGAGATGCCTCCATCAACGCGGTTGGATTCGCTTTGGTGCGAATCACTTTGCCATCATGGCGTCGAGCAATTTGTTCAACGGCACTTGATGCCTGTACGGGTACCACCACTGTGCCTCTGGGATTGGCGGTGAGCATGACGTTGACCATCAGTGCGGTTAACATCTCGCCCCGAATCGGGATTCCCGATTCATCCACCAAAATCAGCTGTTCTCCATTCGCCGACACCTGTGCGCCAAAATTCGCTCTCAGTGCTTCGACAACGTGACCCAACTGCGCGAGCAATCCCTCCCGTTCGTGGGTCGAGAGTCCCATTTGGTTCAAACTGGCATTGAGAACGACCGCATCACAACCAAATTTTCCTAGCAATTGCGGAAGTACCGCCCCCGAAACCGAGTAACCGTAGTCAATCACAACCTTGGAACCACTGTTGCGAATCGCTTCAATGTTCAGATGCCGGGTAAACCCAGTACTATAGAGATCGTTTACTTGACTGGGGTAGCCCACATTGCCGATTTCATGAATTTGCGATCGCCGCAAGTCTTCTTTGAAATAAGCCCCCTCGATTTTCTTCTCTTGCCCCTTCGAGATATTGATTCCCTGGGCATTGAAAATCTCGATGAGAATGTAATCCGGGCGGTCTGGGTGAACTCGAACGTGAATTCCTCCGACCACGGAAAGGGTGGGTATCACTAAGCGAGCGATCGGAATGGCTGTGTGTTCCAAATTCTGAACATGGACTCCCACCGACATCAAGCCAGCAATTAAAGCCCGCGAAACCATGCGGGAGATACTGCGTTGATCGCGAGATATCGCGACTTGGGAACCCGGTTTTAAGGTCGAGCCATAAGCGGCTCCCAACTTAACGGCAAATTCCGGAGTAATGTCAATATTCGCCAATCCTTGAACACCGCGCTGACCGAACAGATTCCGTTGAGCCGTTTGCCCCCAAATCAAATTAATATTCAAAGTTGCCCCCGATTCAATCCGCTTACAAGGCCAGACACGCACACCTGGGCTGACTAGCGCTTCTTCACCGATCGTGGAAAGGGGTCCAACTACGGCACCTTCCAATACGTGAGCGCGACGGTCTACCCTCGTGCCTCGGCAAATCACACAGGCGCGTAGATGAGCTTCGTCGCCAATGATCGCGCCATTCCAAAGAATGGGACGCTTCAGGTCAGCATCTGCGCCAACGGTCACATTATCGCCAATCACTGTTCCAGCTTCGATCGTCACTCGTGGACCAATGCGGCAGTTACTACCGATGAGTGCTGGAGTTTCAATCTTGGCAGTTGGGTCAATGTATGTGTTCTGACCAATCCACAATCCTGGTTTCCGTTCTTGGTAAGCAAAGTCTAGGTCTACCTTTTGGTATAGGCCGTCATACTGCGCTTCGCGGTAGGCATCTAGGTGACCGACATCGCACCAGTAGCCTTCTGCGATGTAGCCGTACATGGGCTCACCTTTAGCTAGGAGCAAGGGAAACAGATCTTTTGAAAAGTCACATTCCTCATTAATCGGCAGATAATCTAGAACAGAAGGTTCTAGAATGTATGTCCCAGTATTGACGGTATCCGAAAAAATTTCGCTTGTGGAAGGTTTTTCTAAAAACCGCCGAATTCGCATTTGTTCGTCTGTGATCACGACCCCAAACTCAACGGGATTGGGAACGCGGGTCAGAACTAGAGTGGCTTTTGATTTATTGCGCTTATGAAATTCAATCGCAGCGCTCAGATCGAAGTCGGTGATACTGTCACCACTGATGACTAAAAACGTGTCATCGAGTAATTCGGCAATGTTTTTGACACAACCTGCCGTACCTAGAGGCTGGTCTTCTTCAACGGCGTAGGTCATTTGTACTCCAAAATCACTGCCGTCTTGGAAGTAGTCTCGCATGACATCGGGTAGATAGTGCAGCGTTGCTACAACCTCTGTTATGTGATGTCGCTTGAGCAGGTTGATAATGTGTTCAGCGATGGGTCGATTTAGGATCGGGACCATCGGCTTGGGAAGATCGCATGTCAGCGGCCTTAGACGTGTTCCTGAACCGCCAGCCATCAGCACTGCTCGCATAAGTCCTCCTAATTTGGGCGCTTCACGGTGTAATATCGTGAGATTTAAGTTTTGTTACCTATTTTTAATAGTCTCCTATATCTTGGGAATTAGGGTACCCCCCCACAAGATACAATTCTACATAAAATGGTGATATTTACTCTTGACAAATTAATGATACATGTGAATGTATCTAAATAATAGATGTCTCATCAGCCATACATCTGTGAGCAATACTTGTCTTGATCTGAAGGCTGGAAGGTGGAGTGCTGCTCAAATTGGGTAGAAAATTGTAGCTACGGATACTGTTTATCAGCACTTGGGAGATAAGCGTGACGCCACAACTCTCGCCTAGATAGACTAGAACTGAATCAATGCTACTTTGATATTTCTGGTGGGTAGCTGTAGCTCCCTCCACTGGGTTAATCAATAGAAATCGCTTGCAGCAGGGTAGCTTGGAAAGGAGGCGAAATTTGAAGGTCGAAAAGCTTAGACGCGGTGAACCTTAGTCAGTTGTTATAGGGGTTGATTGCATGATTCAATTATCAGTTTTGATTTTGCTGGGTATTTACGGGTACGGCGTCTGGAAGTTCTGGAAAGGATTTGAACGAACAAACTACAGCCGCAGTTTACCCAATCGCATTACGTTGTCACTGTTGTGGCCAGCTTTAATTATTGCCAATAAGTCTTATCGCAGAAACTTTACTAAATCTCTTAAGGGATAAGGATGCTCTGTAGTTTGTTGCTCCTGGCACGAACTTGCTAGATAGTAGCGATCGCTCCTTGAGGCGGTTCCCTTTGGGTAAGCGCTTGTGGCTCATTGGCGGTACGAGTGAGAGTGTGGCTTTAGCTCGTGCGATCGCCTCTCTTACTCTGCCCTGTACCGTCACTGTGACAACATCTGCTGCTGAGGCTCTTTATCCTAAAACCCCGATGCTCAGGCTTCAAGTGGGGCATCTGAAGGTCAATGAGCTAGAGCAATTTTTGCAAGAACAACAGATTACTGCCATTCTCGATGCCTCCCATCCTTATGCGGTGGAAGTATCAAAAATGGCAACAAGGGCGGCGACTCAGCGGAAAATCCCGTACCTGCGTTTTGAACGCCCAGCTGTTAATGCTCCAGACGACAATTTACAGGTAATCTGCCTAGAAAGCTTTGAGGCGCTTTTAGCAGGAGACTACCTCCTAAAGCAGCGAGTCATGCTCACCGTGGGTTATAAAGCCTTACAACTATTTTGCAGCTGGCAAGATAGGTCAACGCTATTTGCCCGGATTTTACCGAGTGTTACGTCTCTTGAAGCTGCTCTAGCGGCTGGATTTACTTCAGATCGGATTATTGCCCTTCGTCCTCCCGTGAGCGCTGAGTTGGAAAAGGCACTTTGGCGTCACTGGGAGATTTCACGGGTGGTAACAAAGGCGTCTGGTACGGCTGGAGGAGAAGAGATGAAGCGAACCGTTGCCGCTGAGTTAGGTATCCCGATCATCGTCATTGCTCGTCCTACCGTTGACTATCCTCAGCAAACGAGTGATTTTTCTGTAGCATTGGAGTTCTGTCAAACTCATATCAACTCAGTTCAACATAACGCTGAAAGCACGGATTAGTTAGTTATCGGCAAGGTGTGGAAATTGCGATCGCTTGGATGAGAAAGAACCGAACTCAACCCGCTTGGCGGCTTTGTTACCCTAGCTTTGAGGTAAATAGATTATATTTTCCTGACTATTGGCTGACTTAGTGTAGGAAGTAACCCGCTTGCTAAGGCTAAAAACTATTGCTGAGTATCACTTTCGCTCAATGGCGATCGGAAAAGACAAAAGCCTTAACTTAAAACAGGAACCAGTATCTATCTGTCAAGCTCAGCTGTTAGGCCAAGACGTTTCACCTCACCCTATTCCACCCCTGATTCATAGGGAGAGAAGTTGCCTACTCCTGGACGAGGAGAGATTAAGGGGGTCAAGACGGAGGTGTAGTTAGAAATCAACGCTTGGATGTGGAAACGGTTGCGGCGTCCTTAGAGTCAGCATAAGAGAAAACTTAGACTAAATACTTAAGAGTAAGAGTAAAGGAGAAACCCTTCATGGCTGCGACCGATTTCAAAGACTATTACGCCATCCTCGGAATCAATAAAACTGCTAGTGCGGATGAAATAAAAAAGTCCTTTCGACGGCTAGCCCGGAAGTACCATCCGGACATGAACCCTGGTGATAAACAAGCAGAGGCTCGATTTAAAGAAGTCAGCGAAGCTTACGAGGTCTTATCTGACACAGACAAACGCAAGAAATACGATCAATTTGGTCAGTATTGGAAGCAAGCGGGACAAGGATGGCCTGGTGGTGGAGTCGGCAGTGATGTCAGTAGCTTTGACTTTAGTCAGTATGGCAGTTTTGACGAGTTTATCAATGAGTTGCTAGGTCGCTTTGGCACCGCTCCAGGAGGCAATACCCGTCGGACTTACACCTATCGCACGAATAGCGGTGGTTCTACTGGGTTTAACGATTTTAGTAACTTTAGCGACTACTCAGGCTTTGAAAATAACACGACCGGAGCGGGTGGCGATCGCGAAGCAAGCATTGCTCTGAGCTGGTCTGAGGCGTTCCAAGGTGTGCAGAAGCGTCTGAACTTGGGTCATGAAGTCATTGATGTTCGGATTCCCGCCGGTGCCAAACCTGGAAGTCGCATTCGGGTTCGAGGCAAAGGTCAGGTAAATTCCTATAACCAGCAACGCGGAGATTTGTACCTGGATGTAGAACTCAAACCGCACTCATTCTTCCAGTTCGATGGAGATAATCTGATTTGCGAAGTACCTGTGACGCCAGATGAAGCCGTGTTGGGGGCGTCCATTGAGGTACCAACACCCGATGGAACAGTGAAGGTGAATGTTCCTGCGGGTATCCGTTCGGGTCAATCCTTGCGGTTACGTGGGAAAGGATGGCCCCGTCCCAAAGGTGGACGTAGTGACCAACTGGTGAGGATTGTGATTGTACCGCCGAAAGACCTTACACCCATCGAGCGAGATTACTATGAAAAAATCCGCGCCAACCGCAGCCACAATCCTCGTCAGGATTTATCACAGGTTCGACTTTAATAGACAGCTCCACTCAAAGGAGCTATTTAACTCGGATTGGGTATCATGCCTGAATACCACCGATTAGGGGCACGACATGTCGTGTCCCTACAAAATTCGTGTATTCCCCCAAATAAATTATCCAAGGCGTGCAGCTAACTCCGACTTGGCAGCTTGAGTAATGAGTAATTTTTTGTATTGCAAGTCCCTAGAAGCGAATTTCATCCAATTTGGCACGTACCACCTGGATATCTTGCCACATTAGCCACTTTGGCGCTCCCTTCTCCCGTGAAGGATTGCGCAGCAGGTAAGCCGGATGGAGAATAGGCATACACAAACGCCCTTCCCACTCAATCCAAGTGCCACGAATTTTAGTGATGCCGCGCTTTTCACCAATTAAGCCTTTTACGGCTGTAGCACCCGTCAGCAAAATAATCTTTGGGTCTACTAAACGAATTTGTTCCAATAGATAAGGCTTACAAGCTGCGATTTCATCCGGAGTAGGAACTCGGTTACCCGGTGGTCGGCATTTTACGACATTACAAATATATACATCCTGCTCACTGTCGAGCTTCACAGACTCTAGAATTTTCTCTAATAAATGCCCTGCTTTGCCGACAAATGGCAAACCAGTTTCATCTTCGTTTTGACCCGGTCCTTCTCCGATAATCATGATGGGCGCTTGAGGGTTGCCTCGCCCAACAACAGCGTGGGTACGGGTGGATCCTAAGTCACATCGATGGCAAGCATTGCAATGTTGTGCCAAAGGCACCATTGAGTCGTAGGTGCCGGGAGGAACCGGAATTTTGGCATTAGTCGGGATTAGCTCGAATTGAGAGTCAGCGGGCGTTGACTCATTAAATACTGACTCGTCAAATAAGCTCAATTGTTCTTCGCTGGACATGAATCTCAAGGCGTTGTATCAGGGCAGAAGCACACAGTTTTTAGGAGAGCAAGAAGCCTTCTAAATTCTAAAGGGAATTCACGACCGCAACAGAATGATGATGAAAATGCAATATTTTTTGTAAAGAATCACCCCTTGAGTGCAGGGCAGCTTAAGCTAAATCAGTCATCATGGGGGCAAGCAAGCTGTGCTTTGAATACCGTTTTGCTTTATTTCTTCTAGAGTTTAATTTTACAAAAAAGCAACTGGCGAGGGTCTAAAATCCTCGCATTCACAAGCCACAATCCAAAATGGTATAAGTGCCGGAGGAAACCATGTCGTCTGCCCCGCTGTTTAGCGATCGCGCCGATGCCGGAGAACAGCTGGCGGGGTCGCTTCTTACTCAAATCAACCAGCTTCGGGAAGCTGGCGTTTCAGCTGCACCCATTGTGTATGCACTCCCTCGCGGCGGTCTTCCCGTAGGGGCCGCCGTAGCACGTAAACTGAACTGTCCTTTGGATATTGTAGTGGCTAAAAAAATTACCATGCCCCAGAATCCAGAATTAGCCATTGGTGCGGTAACCTCAGAAGGGCATGTTCTTTGGTTACGGCAAAAGCGAATAACCAAACGAAATGAGCGCTTGTTGCAAACAGCTCTACGTCAAGCTCAGGAAAAAGCCCAAGCTCAGCTAAAGCAGTTCTCTATGGGTTGTCCTTCCGTAAATCCCCAAGGTGCTTTGGCGCTTTTGATTGATGATGGAATTGCCACAGGAATGACGATAGCAGCGGCAACACAAGCCTTGAGAGCGAAACAGCCGACACAGATTTGGATTTGTGCGCCGGTAGCGCCTGCTGGACTGATGAATTGGTTGCCAGAGTGGTGCGATCACGTTGTTGTTTTAGAGACACCCAAGCAATTCTTGAGCGTTAGCCGTTTTTATCAGCAATTTCCTCAGGTGGAAACGCAGGAAGCCTTGAGTTATTTACAAACCCATAATCAGCTCCTGCTCAGTGAGAACGATACATCTTCATCATCTAGGGCTAGCCAAACCTGCGATGCTGAATTATTGTAACCAGTAGCTCTAGCCTTGGCAAACTGTGTTGGTTTTGAGCAAACATAGGGTAACTAACATCTAACAACTACTGTTAATTAGCAATGAGATATTGGAACTGGTGGTGGCGCTCTTTAATTTTTTCCATCCAGTACGATCCACCTGGGTTTGTTGAGTATTTGATGATGTCATTTGCGCTAGGTTTAGGCATGAAGTGGTTTTTCTCACCGGAATGGCCTTACCTAGTACTCAGCTCAAGCTTTGTCATTGGCTCAGCCATATCAATGTGGGTACGCGAGCTAATGATGCCTTCATCTCGTAAGCCTATGGTACTAGCATCAACGCTGCTGTTACTGGCCTATAGCGTTTCTAGCTTTGTTTACCTAGCGAGGAATTACGCATTCTATAAATGAGACTGTCATCAGTTGTCAGCAAATAGACTGGTGCAGAATTAAACGATTACCGACTGGGTCGTAAGCGTAAATTTCTCGACCGTGAGAAGCTGTGGTAATTTCTCCGGGAGGCGGGTATCCCATGCTTGTTAAATGAGCGATCGCATCTTCCAAGCCATCCACTTCTAAACACAAGCTCATGCCACTTTGGGTAGAATTTTCAAATTCTTGCAAGTGGTTCGATTTCGGCTGAAAGATTCCCAACCGTAACCCAGTCAACTGAAACTCAGCATAGACATTCGGAATGTATGGTTTGGGTTCTTGAGCAAGCAGTTGGCTATAAAACTGAACCAGAGTCTCAGCATCAGCCGCCGCTAGGGTGATAAAAGCATCGGTGTAGTGAAAAATCATAGAGGGTTGTGTCTTACGCCAGAGTCGCTGAGGAAAGAAGAAGCTCGATGCTACCCGCAATTCTTTACAATGGATAGGTGTGACTTATTTAAAGAGCGAACAGCCTGAGTATGGCCAAAACCGTTGCCGATGTCATGAGCCGTGACCCCATCACGGTTAAACCGCAAACGCCGATCAAAGAGGCAATCAAAATTCTTGCAGAACAACGCATCAGTGGTTTGCCGGTGGTGGATGACGCAGGCAGTTTGGTGGGCGTCATTTCTGAAACAGATTTGTTGTGGCAGGAGACGGGTGTTGAGCCTCCACTCTACATCATGTTTCTGGATAGCGTGATTTTTTTAGAAAATCCAGCTCGTCACGAGCAAGAACTTCACAAGGCGCTGGGGCAGACGGTTGGGGAAGTGATGAGCACGAATCCCGTTACTGTCAAGTCCGATCAACCCTTGCGGAAAGCGGCGAAGCTGATGCAGGAAAAGTCAATACGACGGTTGACGGTGACTGATGAGCAAGCGCAGGTGATTGGTATCCTCACGCCTGGGGATATTATGCGGGCGATGGCTGCTGAGTTTAATGAATAAGTAGATACTCGGCACTCCTCACACTTGGTACAGGATTCCTGGTTTAATGCATGAAAAGGGCAGCAGTTAAGTTGGGCTTCAACCCAGTCATGACTGCTGCCCTGTTCAATCACTAATTTATCAATAACAAACAAATACCAATGAGCGTTACTCGTGAGTCTGTTCAAGAGCTGCTAAGTTCTGAGGACTTTGGTCAGCGTATAAGTGGGGTCAACCAGTTACGTCAGCTGGAACCTGCTGTAGCGTTTGAGCTAATTCAACCGGTAGTGACTGATGCCAATACTCGTGTCCGATATGCGGCGGTGAGTCAGCTGGATACGTTGGGGAGTCAGGATTTACAAACCACGTTAACGATATTGCGCGATCGCTTACTCAATGATCAAGAACCAGATGTTCAAGCCGCAGCCGCTGATGCTTTGGGAGCACTCAAGCTGACAGAAGCCTATGAAGATATTCAGCAGCTTTATCACCAGACTTCTGAGTGGTTGGTGCAGTTCAGCATTATTGCTGCATTAGGTGAAATGGGCGATCCACGCTCTTTTGAGTTATTGCAGGAAGCACTTAACTCTGAGACGACGCTTGTACAAACGGCGGCGATTAGTTCCTTGGGAGAGTTAGGCGATGTACGTGCTGTACCGCTTTTGATTCCCTTCGCAACGGATTCAGATTGGCAGATTCGCTTTCGGGTCGCACAGGCACTGAGTAGGCTGGGCGGTGTAGATGCACACTCTACACTGGAAACCTTGACGAAGGATGAAAACCAGGAAGTCGCTAAGGAGGCACGAGCGGCTTTACAGTCAAGTTGAGGCAACCCGTTGTCACTTTGTAGAGATGTTCCGGCGGAACGTCTCTACGACTAATATCATGTCCAGCTAATTGCCCTAATAAAAATTTCTCTGCGTCCCCTTGTCTGTCCTAACAATGGGTATTCAACCAGACATGATCTAAGCTGTTCGTTACAGCAGATTGCAGGTTTGTGAAGTACAGTAACAGCAGCTGGTAAATCAGTATTCGTTAGACTCTGCATACACCAAAGCCGACACTCGTTTGTAAGCTGGCGTACCCGATCGCGTCTCAGTCCGCGCCTTGAAAATCGCGTTGACTTCAGGATAAAACATTAATGCTGCCCCCTGACGCACCGCACCATAGATCACCTCAACGTTCTCCAGCTTGCCCGCATCGGCTTGAACAGTGACCCTTTGATGTTCTCGCAACCCCCCACTTTCCGCATCAGCACGGTTCATTAAGATACAGTTGCGGTGAGGCATACCGCGATACTGGTCACCGATTTTGTAGACAACCGTGTTGTGCTGGGAATAGCTGCGTGCCGTGATCAGTGCTACAACTACACCCTGAGTCTCCTCAGATATCCCGAAGTCTTTAAGCTCTGGCAGCATGAGTTTGGGCAGAGGCGTAACAAACATCGAGGCTTTACCGGACGGTGTGGGGAAGTTAGGCTTTGTTAAGATTCGCCCACCAATCGTAAACTCCTCTTTGGTTTCATCGATTGTCGCCATCTTCTCAAAGCCTGGAATAGTCTGAGCAATCAGTTGGCGTATATACCTTGGGTTTTGCAGTTGCCGCCAGTTGACAGGAGCGTCGCCGTGCAGTCGGTGAGCCAGTTCCGTCAAAAACGCTACCTCTGGAATCAAATCCGCGTTTTTCAGATGAGTTTTACCTTCATCGCTCAAGCGCACAAAATTGTTGCCCGACTCAGTTGTGATTTTATAGGGCTGCTCAAATCGATTCAGCACCGGAATCACGATCGTGTTGTGCTTTGCCAATCCGTGAAAATGTCCCAGGTTCGGTTTGGTTGCCAGATAAATGATCGTTTCGATATTGCCCAAGGCGCGTTTGGCTTGTGTTGAGTCAGGATTTGCTCCATACAAATTGCCCCCGACACAAATCAGCGTATCGACCTTCCCGGCATCTGCTGCTTCAATCAGGTGGCGGGTGTGATACCCCTGCACTCGGCTGAGTGGTCGTCCTAATAGCGCTTCTAAGGCTTGCTGAATTTCTTGCTTGAGTTTAACCGTGACGCCCATTGATCCAAAGCCCTGCACATTCGAGTGTCCTCGAATCGGCATCACGCCTGCCCCTTCTTTGCCCACATTGCCCGTGAGCAGAGCTGTGTTGGCAATGGCATAAACGTTATCTACGCTGTTCTTGTGCTGTGTAATTCCCATTCCCCAACCAAAAACCACCCTTTTAGAGGTGCCGATAATGGTTGCGGTAGCTTCAATCTCGGTTTGAGAAACGCCACAGGTTGTAGTAATGGTTTGCCAATCGGTCGATTGGGCGTGTTCAATTACTAGTTCCCAGCCCTCGGTGTGGGCTTGTAAATAATCAGTTTGGACGAAGTTCTGTTCAATCAAAGCCTTTTGAATGCCGACAAACAGAGCAGTATCGCTGCCGGGAATCGGTTGAAGATACAGCGAAGCAATATCAGAGCCGGTGAACAAAGACTTAATCGGAAAAGCAGGAGAACCAAATTTGACCAACCCAATCTCCATGATCGGATTGATCACAATTACCTTACCGCCGCGATCGCGCAGTTTGATCAGTTCGTTCATGAAGCGGGGTTGGTTATAAGACGGATTGCCGCCAGCCAGCACCACGCAGTCGGCTTTCTGCAAGTTTTCCAGGCTCACCACTGAGGTGCGGGTGCCAAACATTTGGTTTAACCCGGTAGTTGAGGGAGCATGGCACAGATCGGAGCAGTCGGCCAGATTATTAGAACCTAGCGATCGGATCATCAACTGCAATACATAGGCGGCTTCGTTCGATGCCCGACCCGAACTGTAAGATGCCACTCGTTCTGGCGGTTTGCGAAAGGCAGCTTCAGCAATTTGATAGATCTCGTCCCAGGAAATGCGCTCATAATGAGACGAGCCTTTGCGCACAATCATGGGGAAACTTAAGCGTCCTAAGCGATCGGCTTCCATTGAGGTGAGCTGTTGCAGTTGCTCGACGCTCTGCTGCTCAAAAACAGAGGCGGGAACGGCCGGCTTGATTTCGGCAGAAATCGCCTCTACGCTCTTCATACAGCGCTGGAGTTTTTCCCCGTCTTCGTTTGTGAAACCGCCTTTCTGTCCTCCAGTTCCCCAAGAACAAGACGGGCAAGCGCTTTTATGGAGCAACGTTTGCCAAAGTTTTGGTCCTTCTGGCGACAGCGTATGCTCTGCCCAATATTGAATGACGGGCAAACCACCACCAATATCTGGAGTTTCAGCGTTCTTCTCGTCAAAGGGCGGTGTGGGTTGGAGGTTCTGCTGTGCGTTTACGTCCATAGTTGAGCCACAATAGTTCCGAAACAATACTAGGAGAGTAACTGAGCTGCATCTGTCTTTGGGTTTGATGTGCATTATGAATGTATTTCTGCACTTCGGTCAGCTACCTGATTGATTGGTAAAATCTGCTAAGCTGTTCCACATTTAACTTGCCATAATGGCATTCCCCTTATTCTTCAGTTTCCGCTGCCATGTGATAATGGCTCTCCCGACTCCTTGAGGCCAAATGTATATTTGGTGAAAAACACTTATCTGGTGGGTTAGGGCGCGAATCAAAACTCAGAAGTTCATTCCCGCCACAATTTTAAATCGTTAGTGGCAAGAGTCTAGGGAATCCAGTGTGTTGAATTGGCTCCTCCTAAAAGGACAAAACAATCTGTTGAGGGAACGAATAAAAACACAGTTTGGGTTTAGGGACGGTCGAATCCCAAATGCTTTGACAGGATTAACCACTCTGCCTAATGAACGAGCTTATTGCTCCTCAGAGCATAAGGCTAGGTATCTTGAGATGCCTTAAAGCTGGAGTAAGTCCGGAGTTTCCCGAACAAGGAACTCCTCAAGGTGGGGTAGTGAGTCCCCTGCTAGCCAACATTGCTCTCAACGGGATATAGGAGATTGACCAGTCTGTTCGTTATGCGGAGGACATGGTAATTATACTCAAACCCGAAGATGATGCCGAGACTGTACTCAACAAGGTCCGTAATTTCTTCGCTCAACGAGGATTACAAGC
>NZ_DATNPA010000120.1:0-22042 GCF_036703385.1 Allocoleopsis sp.
CCCAAAAAACTCTTTTAAGACCTTATCTCTTCCATCAGAAGAATACTTGGGCCTACTGATGTCGTCTAACTTCATTATTTTTTCAAGAAATGGCTCATAAAATATTTCTCCCCCACGTTCCCTGTAAATTTTAATTAAGTCTTCTGCTGTGTATTTCGGCTCTTTCGTGTTCGGCTTTGGTAAAGTCAGACCAGCCGCTAAGATTCCTCCCGTCGAGGTGCCAGCAATCAAATCAAATAGGCTAGAAATCGGTTTCTTCGTCTGTTTCTCAATCTCGGCAAGAATCTTGGCTGGGACAATTCCCCGAATTCCCCCACCATCAATGGATAATATTTTGAATTTGAACTTAAAATCGTTAGATTTCTCCTCAGTCATAAATTTCTCCTTATTACAGAGTTTATTTTTTACTTTTTGCAGTTTAACCGTTCCGGATTTATCTAGGAGATTTGTAAAATTTTATCTCTTAAATTTTTGTATCTGATTTTGTAAAAAAATCCACAGTCTATTGCTCTTCCTAAATTGGAACGTGCTTCCCAATTTAAGAAAACTACCTAAAACACCAAGCTACCTACAATACTATGCAGGTACAGTCAAGTCAGACGTTAATCCCAGAAGAGAGTTTAACGCCAGCTGTAAATAAAATTCAAAGATTAACAGCATCTGGGCTTATGGTGTAGCTTGTGTTTCCCCAAATGCACTAACTTATTTATGATTATCTGACAGCATTGACCGCCACAACTGCCATCCTCATGAAGTCATCTGCCTAGATGCACCCACAACTTGCTAGTTGGTTCAGCTGCGACGCTTGGTAATCGCACTTCTTTAGATGAAGTGTAAAAATTCTTCTTGAAACTGTAAGATATTTCTACCAGACTTTCCAAGGAGCTTTACTACTATTCCACAGGTCATTCAGGTAATTTTTGTCTCGTAGAGTATCCATCGGTTGCCAAAAACCAAAATGTTTATAAGCCGCGAGTTGATCCTCTGCCGCCAGCTTTTCTAAAGGGTCTTTTTCCCAAACTGTATAGTCATCTGCAATGAAGTTAATCACCTCTGGCTCTAAAACAAAAAAACCACCATTAATCCAAGAGCCATTTAGATCTTCCTTCTCTCTAAAGCTGTTAACTTTCTCTTGGTCTTTAAACGCTATTGCACCAAATCGTCCTGCGGGTTGGGTTGCCGTAAGCGTAGCTAAGGTTTTTTGGGCTTTATGAAACTCAAGCAACTCTTTAATGTTGACATCTCCGACACCGTCTCCGTAGGTGAAGCAGAAGGTTTCATTGCCAATATGCTCTCGAACCCGCCTCAATCGACCTCCAGTCATCGTGTCGTCACCTGTATCCACCAAAGTAACTCGCCAAGGTTCAGCATAGCCACAATGAACGTTCATTTGATTAAATCGCATGTCAAAGGTAACGTCGGACATGTGTAAGAAATAGTTAGCAAAATATTCCTTAATGACGTAGCCTTTGTAACCGCAACAGATGATAAAATCATTAATGCCATAAGCTGAGTAAATTTTCATTACGTGCCAGAGAATTGGCTTGCCGCCAATCTCGACCATCGGCTTTGGCTTAACAGAAGTTTCTTCACTGATTCGAGTTCCAAGCCCCCCAGCAAGGATCACAGCTTTCATGCAATTACCTCGTAATTCTCAAATAGATTTATTGGCACCGAAGTCAGATAGAGAAAAACTGATGTTTATTTTTCTAGCTATAGGATAGACGTTCTCTCAAATAAGAAGCAAGGGTTAAAAGTTAGCATAGAGCCAGTGGTGGTTCATGAGTAGAAATCTGGCAAACCTCAATTTTTGCACTTCGTCATAGGATTTATCACCCTTTTTTGTTAAAATTATGCGAGACATTGAGTAAGAACTCTCTAATGGCAGGGGTAAATTTCCCCACACCCACCCAGGGAATGTGACTCCCCGGTCACCTTTTGTGGAGATACCCACAGAAAATAATTGCGAACACAGTGCAGAGCGCCTCGCATTTGACCCATAGAATCTCTCGGAGCCCCACTGCATAATTTTTCTTGCTTGATCGGGAAGCCTGTGTGTAGAATATTCACTCCTATCTACCTTGTGCGCTTAACCGGACTCAGCGTTCAATGACTGCATAGTTCACAAGGGAGAGCGATCGCTCTTCCGTGTTTCCTGCTCAAAACAATTCATGGCAACAGTTTAGCGCCTATCTTATCCCATCGGCTCCTCAATCGCGCATAGCACTCTGCTCTCGATAGCAGAGTAGCTGAGTAAACCCTGAGCAACCCTAACGACTACTCTGGTGAGTGCGATCAGTTCGGTTATCATACTAAAGTATTCGCTAATTTCTGTATCAAAAGCTACTTTTTTCTAGCCATTTCGCTTCTGTTCATGTTATTTTTGAGGAAGAGAGATAATACATCATTTAAAACCAGAGGATTGTTTACAGTGAACAGAAACCGGAATCCCCAAGCCCAAAAAGCTGCCGCCGCTCATCGCGCTACTCTCCAAAAACTGTTGGAACACCGTTTAGAAGTCGCTAGAGCCAAAGGCGATGAGACCTTGATTCGTCAACTAGAGCAAGAAGCAAGCTACCTAAACTTGGACTAACCTGCTTGAACCGCTGCATTTTGCTATCTAAATTCCCCGTATGTCAGGAAAACTTAACAGGGATATCATCCGACAAGGCTGATATCCCTGTTTTGATTGTCCCTATTTCTTTCTGATTTTCTTCAAATCTATCGAGACAATTTTTTGTCCAAGAATATTCCCTGACTCCTGAACAACTTTCAGCCGTTTTTTTCATCACGCTGATGGTGACGAGTGAATCATCTCCCTCAACAAGCCATAGAGAAACTTCCTTCCGGTAAAGTCGTCATTTTTGAGGTAGTTATACTAGTGGTTGCATTATTCCTAATCCGACTCACCACCCTCAGCAGCGTGTAAGGAAATGTCGATAAGAGACCTACTTGCTAGTGCATGGCATGCCTGGAGCATCCACAGCGGCTGGATAGCCTGGAATTTGTTTCTCGCTTTTATTCCGTTAGCTTTGAGTTTTTGGCTATTCCGCAGAAAGTCTCAGTCACGCTCACTGCTGTGGTGGGTGTGCTTTCTGGTTTTTATTGCCTTTTTACCTAATGCGCCTTATCTTTTAACGGACATCATCCACCTGATTAATGCGATTCGCGATTACTATTCAGTATGGATAATCACCCTGGTTCTGATTCCTCCGCACGTGATCGCGATTTTAGCTGGGTTTGAAGCCTACGTTGTGTCTGTCATGAACCAGAGTCAGTACCTAAAGCAGCAAGGGGTTGCTAAATTTGTTGTTTTGTCTGAGCTGCTCACCCACGCTCTGTGCGCTATTGGTGTTTATTTAGGGCGATTCCCACGACTCAACAGCTGGGATTTCGTTACTCAACCGGAAGCTGTGGTAAAAACTGCACTCGATCATTTAACCTCTAAACGTCCAGTGCTGCTGATGGCAATAACATTTGTAATCTTTACGGTATTGTACTGGGTGATGAAGCAGGTGACGCTGGGATTGATACTGAGAATGCGCCAAAGTCGCCTTGGGAGAAAAAACAAGGAGACAGGTACCGACACTTCAAGCACTCTTTAAGACCTTCCCTTAAGTAATAAACCCCTGACCCTGGCAGAGCGCCAGGGATTTTTTTAGGAGGATAATTATGAATAAATTTATCAAAAAATCAAGTATTGATGAATCATCAGCGTTATGTGATTGGAATAGACATTGGCACTACAAGTACAAAAGCTGTTCTGTTTACAGCTAAGGGTGAAACGGTCTGTAAGTATGCTGTTGGGTACCCTTTGTACGTACCAACAAACGGTGCCGCTGAACAAGACCCTGAAGAAATCTTCTCAGCCGTGATCACAACGGTCAGAAAGGTTGTTACGGGAAGTCAGATTGAACCAACTCAGTTGATGGGTCTGTCTTTTAGCGCCGCAATGCATAGCTTAATTGCGGTTGATGCACAAAGAAACCTGCTGACCAAAAGTATTACTTGGGCCGATAACCGCAGTGCCAAATGGGCGGAAAAAATTAAGCAAGAGCAGTACGGGCACGAAATTTACTTGAGGACGGGAACTCCAATTCATCCGATGTCCCCGTTCGTGAAACTAGTGTGGTTACGCAATGAGTATCCCGACCTCTTTGAACAGGCACATCAGTTTATTTCAATTAAGGAATACGTTTTTTATCGATTTTTCCAGAAGTATATTGTTGATTACTCGATCGCATCGGCAACAGGCTTGCTGAACTTACAAAAACTCGACTGGGATCGGCAAGCACTGGAAATTGCTGGGATCACAGCAGCCCAGTTATCACAATTGGTACCAACGACACACATTTTGCAGTCAATCCAGGCTGAATGGACTCAAGCCATGATGATTCGTGGGGATACGCCGACTGTAATAGGTGCGAATGATGGGGTCTTGTCTAATCTGGGAGTCGGAGCCATGACGCGCCAAATTGTCGCGGTTACTGTCGGGACGAGTGGGGCGGTACGTGCAGTGGTGGAGCATCCCGTGACTGACCCTCAACAGCGCTTATTCTGCTATGCCTTGAGTGACAAATACTGGGTTGTTGGGGGTGCTGTAAATAACGGCGGAATGGCCTTGCGTTGGGTGCGGGATCAACTCACGGATACAGAAGTTCGAGCCGCCCAGCGATTGGGGAAAGACCCTTATGATTTAATCACAATGCTGGCGGAAACCGTTCCTCCGGGTGCGGAGGGGCTAATCTTCCATCCTTACTTAATGGGAGAGCGATCGCCACTGTGGGATGCTAATGCTAGAGGCTCCTTCTTTGGTCTGAGCTTGAACCACACCAAAGCCCATTTAGTGAGAGCCGTATTAGAGGGCATTGTCTTCAATTTGTCCCTAGTTTTACAAGCTTTGGAAGAATTTACAGGAAAAGCCGAAAGAATTCAAGCCACCGGTGGCTTTGCGCGATCGCATCTTTGGCGACAAATGATGGCAGATGTCTTCGATCAAGAAGTGACGGTACCCCAACAGTACGAAAGCTCTTGTCTTGGTGCTGCTGTCTTAGGACTTTATGCTCTCCAAGCAATCTCTTCGTTAAATGTTGTTGCTGAAATGATAGGAGAAACTTATCGACATCGACCCATCCCTGCTAACGTCGCCACCTACAGAAAAATTCTCCCTATCTACACTCGCCTTGTTCAAACCTTTCAAGGCGAGTATGAAAGTATTGCTCAACTCCAAGCAGAACTCACAAAGCGCTAATCTCTATAGGACAGCTCAAAACCAGACCAATCATTATTCTTCTCTGCTATAACGGGGAATTCCGGCTCATCAATAAATCTGATAGTGGAAGAGCTGCACTAACAAGCTGGGATGATTGCCCAGTCTCACTTTCAGCATTTGCAGCGGGAGGTAACTGAACGTTACAGAGAATTTTCTGGAAATAATCAGGAACTTGCCTCTGATGACATGAAAGAAGTAGTCAAGGCAGCTTACTACCCACGAATTGATTCGTTGTTCGTTGCCATAGGTCATCAGCAGTGGGGTAGCTTCCCCCCATAAAACAGCAAGGTGCGGCTGCACGAACAAGAACAGGCTGGGGACGAGAACTTGTTAGATTTCACAGCGATTCATACCCTTTTAAAGGGTGGCAGTGTCTTCGTTGTGGAACCTGAGCAAGTTCCAGCCAAATCAGGAGTTACGGCGATTTTCCGCTATCAATTGTTGTGCACCTAAAGCAGTAGTGACTTACCCAAAGCCGCCTATAAGTAGATTTGCTTTCTTGACTAGTTGAAAGCAGCGAATATGATGTTACGATTCCCATGAGTACCGTGGGTCAAACGGGAATCGTAAAGACGCTATTCATTGCGTCTGTTGTGAGGAGTTCGATAAAGGAATGAAATGTCTGTGGTTGATGCAAAGTTATCTTCTGGGCGGTCCTTAAACCCAACCGGCCCTAGACTTCTAACGTTACTGACCATTGGGTTGAGCCTGGGAGCATTAATTCTGGATTGGACAGCGGGGCGATCGCTTTTATCAGATTTCTCCATGACCCTACCGCTGTTACTGTGCGCCATCATTACAGCTGCTCTGGGCTACTGGGCAGTTCCGTTGTTACAAGCCCTGAAAATGGGGCAAATTATCCGCGAGGAAGGCCCTCAGACACACTTGCGCAAAGCAGGCACCCCAACAATGGGTGGCCTGTTTTTTGTTCCAGTGGCAGTGGGAGTTGCCCTTCTATGGTCGGGATTAGTGCTGAGAGGGCAAGACTTTGGCTCCGTCTTAGCGGTCTGTGTGGTAACGCTTGCCTATGCTGGAATTGGCTGGCTGGACGATTGGCAAATTGTGCGCTGCCGTTCCAATAAAGGAATTTCACCCCGCACGAAACTGGCTCTACAACTTGGTGTCGGTGCACTGTTTTGTTTATGGCTCGCTTGCACTCAATCAGCGAGTATCACGACTATTAACCTGCCTTTAGGCATTGTTTTACCCTTGGGCTTCCTGTTTTGGCCGTTTGCCATATTTGTACAGGTTGCCGAAAGTAATGCTACCAATCTCACGGATGGTGTGGATGGACTGGCAGCGGGTACTTGTGCGATCGCCCTTTTAGGACTCGGTGCGCTCGTTGGCTCAGCCTCACCCGGTTTAATGGTTTTCTGTGCCTGTATGGCTGGCACTTGCCTGGGGTTTATTGTCCATAACCGCAACCCAGCTACGGTGTTTATGGGCGATACGGGTTCCCTAGCCCTGGGAGGCGCACTGGCAGCCGTCGGACTTTTATCTCAGAATGTTTGGGGCTTATTTATCATCAGCGGAATTTTCTTTGTAGAATCCCTCTCCGTAATTGCCCAAGTGGGGTACTACAAAGCTACAAAGGATGCCAATGGCATCGGCAAACGTCTGTTGAAAATGTCACCGTATCATAACCATCTTGAACTTAGTGGTTGGTCAGAAACGCAGATTGTTGGTGTGTTTTATCTGATTAACGGTCTTTTAGCTTTGTTGAGTTTGGTCATCAAGATGGGTACTTAATCCTTTCAGGACTTACGCAGTTGAGAGCCGGATTAGGGTAAACCTAACAAGGAATAATCTCTATGGCTGCCAACTGCGTAATACATTGCCTTGAGGATTGACAGGCTAGATATTCAAGCGTGTTGCTTACTAAGTTTTATCGCCATACACCGTATCCACAATCCAAGGCGTGCCACGAGCCCCGCAATAGATGAGTTGTTGGGAGCTTCCGCCTCAACCAATAAGGATTGGTGCCGTTTGTGACACTTCTGTCGGCACAGTGACTACAGCAGATTTTTTCTCTAAGGCGACTTTGTTAAGCTGCTACTTTTCATACTTCGCTACTACCTAGTATAAGCCTTTATGAGTAACTTATATATATTTTACTATTGCAGTTAGCGGTTCTTGAGCGAGTGCAATACATAGGTTGCGTAGGGTCACACTCTGTTCCCTACCGTGCAATTTACCCGAATGAGAACCGCTATATATTTGAGTAACCGATCTTGTGCCACCTATCGAGAATCGCCTCTCATCCGGACAGAGTTTACCTATACAGAAGATACTATTGGTCAATTCAAGAGGTATTAGCCTACACTAACGCAATCACTCAAGCTCCGATTACCCTCTCCCTGTCATTCTTGAAGAGTGATGTTAGTTTTGCCGGACTGTGATCCGCACTATGCCTTAGGGTAGATCGTGCAACGAATACCTATCACCCCAATCACACAAGCCTAGAGAGTCGTCATTAGTCCTCTGGATGCCTAAACAAACTCTGAGCAATAATTTATATACCTTTTACCTGTATTACACAAATGTATTCTTTTGGGATAGTTTGAGGAGAAAGCTCTCTAAAGAAATAGAGCAGCTGTCAAGGATGTGCTAAAACTCCTGACCCCGACAAGGAATAAGGCTCAAGCCACATAGTTTTTCATGAAGAGTTGTAATACTCTAATTAGCCTCCAGTAAAGAAAACCGAACAATTCTGGAAATCTCCCACCTGGACATTGGCAGGATTACCGATCAGCGCTATGATTTACAGCTCAAGTAGACTCAATGCCTTATACAATAGCTGGGATGGCTTGCAGAAATCTGACAACGGTAAGCAGTGGTACTGTATGATTCCATACAGTTTTTCTAGATAGCTCTCTCATTGAATAATATTTTTAGGGGGTAAATGTCCGGAAAGTCCGACGCTGCTCGTGGAGCCTCTAGGCTAACAGTGTAGTAACCTCAAAATATTTGAGGCGTTACTTGAGTTTTACTTCAAAATTAATTAGACCGATTGTTTCTTGGCAAAATAAATGTTCCCTACGCCTGATGCTATGACAGCACGGCCTGCTCCGCGCCAACCCTCAAGTTCAACTGATAGCAATAGTCATAAAGCTACTGCTGAAGGAACACCCGTTTCTGCTCTTAAAGAACTAGTGGCACGTTTACATCGGGAACAGCACAAAATTCAAGATTTGTTGAGTTCGCTGGGTTTTGCCTTGCGGAGCTTTAACAATTTGAATCAGTTTTTGGAGTTAATTCCATTGATGGCATCGCGGGTTACAGATGCCGACGGCGGAGCTTTGATTTTGTTCAAGCCCAATGGTCAAGTTAGGCTGGAGCAACTACACTGCCAGGAAAATCAGATTTGTAACAATATTCGTAAAGCGATTGAAAAGGCAACCCGTGAAGTCACGGCAACGAGTAATGACGGGGGAGGGGAGGCAACTGCACCTGTACCGTTGGAATTGCTCCAGGCGTCCCTCGACGAACAAGTAAGCCAAGGTCTAGGGGCAGACGTGCAGCTGTTTGGCACGCCAATTCTGATCAGGAATAGTGAACGAGGGCGTCTGTATGTGTTTAGCCATGACTCTAGTTACAGCTGGACGCCAACGCGACAGAAGTTAGTGCGATTGGTGGCGGATCAAACAGCTGTGGCGATCGCAAATGATGAACTTACGGTCGAATTGCGCAAGAAAGAGCGCTTAGATCGAGAATTAGAAATTGGAGCCGAAATTCAACTGCGCCTCCTGCCGCGCCAATGTCCTCAAATTGAGGGCGTCGAACTGGCAGCCATGTGTAAGACCGCTAACCGAGTCGGCGGTGACTACTACGATTTTATCCCCGCCAATTACGACCAGCTTCGTCCGAAGAAGCCAGACGATCATGAAGCAACAGATTGCAAGAGAGCGTATGAGCCTTGGAGCGTTGTGATCGGCGATGTCATGGGGAAAGGGGTTCCGGCTGGCTTAATTATGACCATGACGAGGGGGATGCTCCGGGCAGAAGTCCTGAACCGTCACTCTCCAGCGCGGATTCTACAGCACTTAAACCGAGTAATGTATGCCGACTTGGAAAACTCCCATCGGTTTGTCACGCTATTTTACTCCGAGTACAACCCTCAGAGCCGGATTTTGTCGTACAGCAATGCAGCGCATAATCCGCCTTTGTTGTGGCAAGCGTCAACCCGTTCGCTCCAACGATTGGACACCCAAGGCATGTTGATTGGCCTAGAGGCCGATTCGGAGTATGAAGATGCCCAAGTGCAGCTGGCGGCTGGAGACACCATTATTTACTATACGGATGGGTTGACAGATGCGGCAAATCAAAATGGCGATCGCTTTGACGAGGAGCAGCTGGTACAAGTGTTTCAGTGGGCTTGTGAGCATTGCAGTGGTTCCCAAGAAATCTTGGATTACCTGTTTGAGCAGGTGCAGCAGTTTATTGGTTCAACAAATCCTCACGGGGATGATATGACGCTAGTCGTGATGCAGGTAAAATCTACCGAGTGACGTATTCTGTGGAAGGCAATCATGGTCATAGTCTTTGAAGGGATGCAATCAGTACCCGCTCTTTTGAATCACATCAGCTCTGGCAATGATGCTATAGGAGGACTGAACCATCTGTTATCCATCGATTGGCATGGATTAGCTCAACTCAAAACCAATACTGATCTGTTCGGTCAGGTAGGCAATGCGTGGAATCACTTTGTCAAGACAGGTCAAGCCTGGGCCTTGGTGATTGGGATAGTCATCGGTTACTTCATTAAGAGTTTCACCACTTTTTGAACAGGTTGCAGGTTGAAGGTTAGCAGGTTGCAAGTTAGCAAGGCAAACAGCTTATACCCAATCCGGCTCGTACACCCCTTAATCCTTCAGGTAATGGGTCATGAGAACTCTCAACCCATTGTCAGTTAAACAATACAGGGGTGCTAAAAATGCCTTTGCTAGTACAGGTGATCTTCCAAACCTTCAACCATCAAACCTTCAACATCAAACCTTTAACCTTCAACCTTCAACTTTCCAACTGTGACTGAACAAACAACCTGGAGCCAACGGTTTGAATCCGCGCTACATCCAGCGATCGCTCACTTCAATGCCAGTATTGGCTTTGATATTGAACTGATTGAATACGACCTCACCGGTTCTGTCGCTCATGCCAAAATGCTGGCTCATACCGGGATCATCTCGTCGGAGGAGGGAGAGCAACTCGTAGCAGGTTTAGAACAAATTCGTCAAGAATACCGCGACGGTAAATTTAACCCTGGTATTGAAGCCGAGGATGTCCACTTTGCTGTTGAGCGACGCCTAACCGAGATAGCTGGAGATGTAGGGAAAAAGCTGCACACGGCCAGATCGCGCAACGACCAAGTCGGTACCGATACACGACTCTACCTCCGCGCTCAAATTTCACAAATTCGTATCCAGTTACGTGAGTTCCAAGGCGTCCTACTCAACATTGCCGAAACCAACGTAGAGACCCTAATTCCCGGCTATACGCACCTACAACGCGCCCAACCGCTCAGTTTAGCTCATCACCTTCTAGCGTACTTTGAAATGTTACAGCGCGATTGGGAGCGACTGGGTGAGATCGTGCAGCGGGTGAATACTTCTCCCTTGGGATGTGGTGCTTTAGCGGGTACTACATTTCCCATTGATCGCCACTACACGGCCTCACTCCTAGAATTTGCTGGCGTCTACCGCAACAGTCTTGATGGTGTGAGCGATCGCGATTTTGCGATCGAGTTCCTGTGCGCTGCCAGCTTGATTCTGGTACACCTGAGCCGATTGTCCGAGGAAATTATTCTTTGGGCTTCCCAGGAATTTGGCTTTGTCACCCTTAAAGACACCTGTTCCACTGGCTCTAGTATCATGCCCCAAAAGAAAAACCCGGATGTGCCGGAACTGGTACGGGGGAAAACAGGGCGTGTCTTCGGGCATCTCCAAGCCATGTTGGTGTTGATGAAAGGGTTACCTCTGGCTTACAACAAAGACTTGCAAGAGGACAAAGAAGCGCTATTTGACACGGTTAAAACCGTGCAAGGGTGTCTTGAAGCCATGACCATTCTGTTGCGGGAGGGAATGGAATTCAAGAACGAACGATTAGCACAAGCCGTGGATGAAGACTTCTCCAATGCCACCGATGTTGCCGATTATTTAGCCTCCAAAGGCGTTCCGTTCCGGGAAGCATACAACTTAGTGGGTAAGGTAGTGAAAACTTGCCTCAAGAGCGATAAATTGCTCAAAGATTTGAGCCTGGAGGAATGGAAGGAATTGCACCCAGCTTTTGAGCCGGATATTTATCAAGCGATCGCACCAACTCAAGTTGTTGCCGCACGGAACAGCTACGGAGGTACGGGATTTGATCAGGTACGTCAAGCCCTTCAAGAGGCACGCGCTCGCATAGGATCACAGTAATCATCCTGAAGTCTCTACAGCTACCGTAGGAAATTCCATCCCATATTTGGCTCGCCCTCTTCCCATTTCTGGGGGGGCGAGTCTTGAGCTAGAAAGTGGGCATCCATAGTATCGGACTATTATGATGCCCGACTCAGCATGTCTCAAAGCCGCTTAAATGTGCCCACCAGGCAACGGCTCAGGGACAAGGAGAGTAGGCTTTTCAGCCTTCGTTAGCGCATTTGAGTTTTTTGAACGCCGTCTCCGAGTTCACTGTTTTCATCCTGTTCCTCTTCTGCCGGAGGTCTGTTATACCGCCGATTTTTAGAGAAACGACCCGTATTTTTACGTTTACGAAACTTACGGGCGTAGGCTTGATTCCGTTGCGCCTTTTCTTTCTTCTGGTTACGGCGCTTTGCCATGTTTACCTCATTGATAAAAAAATATGCCTCACAAAACTCTTGCGAAAGATTCAGCTTGGCTTGTCTATCTTATCAGTCTTGCTCATGTGAGAGTGGCAGTCTTCAAACAGACAGCCACAGACACTGACTCAATCCAGGCGCTATAACCGATGATTAGCCTGGGGTTGAGCGTGATTGACCCGTCTCGTCAGCACTCTTATTTCTGAACAATCAACTGAAAGAAATCGCTGAGTCTTTCTGAAGCACTTCAGCTATTTTAACAAAAGCCGATCTACACACCCCATCAATTTTCCGGTCTGTGGAGATTATCACTGGCATCAAAAAGGTGATTCTTCAGACGCTGACGTTACCGAACTGGTATCCGTAGAGACTATGATAACAGTCTGTAAGCAACCTATTCACAAGGCAAAGATAGCCTTTTTTTGTAATGCGTCGAACATGGCAATTTGTACAAACGGTATTGGGAATTATATTCCGCCATCCTGTCACGGGTACGAGTATCATCCCGATTTTGCCGAATGGGCAAATTGTGCTGATCAGGCGTCGCGACAATGGTAAATGGGGACTACCAGGAGGAATGGTGAACTGGGGTCAAGATTTACTAACTACCGCGAAGCGGGAGTTAGAAGAAGAGACCGGTTTAGAGTTGCTCAAGGTTCGTCGATTGGTTGGGGTTTACTCTGCGCCTGATCGCGATCCCAGGATTCATTCAATATGTGTTGTAGTAGAAGCCGATGTTCAAGGAACAATGCAAGTCCAGGATACATTAGAAATCAGTGAGGTCAAAGCGTTTGATCGCTCAGCTCTCCCCCTAGGTGAGCTTAGCCATGACCATGACCGACAGTTGCAGGACTACTTTGATGGCAAGACAACCTTCGCTTAAGCACCACTGGCAACAGGGAGAGACTTGGTGGATAATTAAGCGCGTCTTTGTGTCTGTGTGCCCCTGTGTCTCCTTCTCGAAGTCCCCAATCCCCTCTGTTGACCTGTCCAACTCTGAAATAAGACCCTAAGTTCAGGATGAATCTACCCTTACGCAATTCTCGAATCAAGCTACCCTTAGGGCAAGTTTTCTGGCGTGAGGTCGGTCAGGGACCGATTCTCATATTTCTACATGGTTCTTGGAACGACGGGAGTCAATGGCTACCTGTCATCGAGCAGTTGAGTCAGAATTACCATTGCTTTGCCCTTGACTTGTTAGGATTTGGCGAATCTGAACGACCCAATCTCCATTATTCGATTCAGCTAGAGGTCGAGTGTTTGTTTCAGTACCTAGAGGCGCTACATATATCAGAGGTGTATTTAGTCGGTCACTCCCTAGGGGGTTGGATTGCTGCCAGTTATGCTCTGAAACATTTCGAGAACGTTAGTGGTCTCGTGTTAATCGCACCAGAAGGTGTTCAGGTACAAGGGAAGCGTCTGGGTGGAGGATGGAAGCGTTGGTTGCTCGGGCGTCCCCCAATTGCCTATATCATCCTACAAATTCTCTATCCCCTGGCGCGTCTGTTTGGGCGGCACAAACCTATTGAGCAAGCTCTGAAATGGCGCAAACAGATACTGAGTTCACCCACTGCCTACAAGCTGTTGTTCAAACGACGCCGAGCAGAAATTCAAGCAGAATTAGTGCAAGATCAACTCGAATGGCTCAATGTTCCAACGGTGATTTTGCAGGGCGCAAAGGATGATCCGGATGCGATCGCGCAAGCTCAAGTCTATGCCACCCAAATCCCAAAAGCCCACCTCCAAATGGTTGAACTAGGGGACAATAACTTACCCGAAGCCTTACCGGGTTTATTAGCTGGCCATATTCATGATTTTGTCAATCGGGTTGAAGGGTTGAAGGTTGAAGGTTGAAGATTCGCACTAGCTAACTACCCTGCTAACTTGCTAACCCGCTACGCCTTCCATAACTGCCCTCATGCCCCAAAAAATTAAGCGGAGGTCACGGATTAGCTGACGTGCTATTTCGGGATACTGTGATTGGAGGTAGGACAGAAGTACAAGTGAGTCGCCACCAGTTAGAGCAATCCGACTATCTGGAAACTGAGATTGCCAGTCTTCTATAAAGTCCCGCATTCCCGCCAATACGGTGTAAATCACGCCACTTTCAATCGCAGACGGCGTCTGCATCGCCCAACGGGGTGGGAGCTGGGTGGGGAGTTGGGTCGCTGGCAGAGCCGCTGTGCCTCGTGTCAGAGACTTTAACTGTAACCCTAGCCCCGGTAAAATGGCTCCTCCGATCAACTGACGGTGAGCATCAACACCCGTAAATGTCAGTGCCGTACCTGCATCAATCACTAGCACCGGATAACCAAACGTCTTGCCCGCACCCAACAACGCGAGGGCGCGGTCAATTCCCAAGGTAGGATAAAGTCCCAAAAGTGGTACTTGGGCTAGGGTGATTACTTTTACCGCTGGGTAGGTTTGCCAAAGAATTGTCTGGCTTGGGACTACCGAAGCGAGATAGAGAGGTAAAACACCAGTCGTGTTCGATAAGTGTAGAGAAATGAATTGAGGAGAAAAGATTGATTCTGGCAAAATGCCGGACGCCCAACGCTCAATGAGCTGCTCAACGGCTGACGCGGATAAAGGGTTAGTATCCCAGGCTTCCTGAAGGATGGTTCCAACAAACCAAGCCCAGTGTAAACGAGAATTTCCGATCATTAACGCCAGCCAGCTTTCGTTCACGGGGATGTTAATCAGCCTGTTGGTTCAATTGAGCTGGACGGTAGGGCATCTGTGGCTCGAATTCAGCGTTGTGAGTTTGCAAGAGTTCAGCTTTTTCCGCTTCTAACTGCTCGATTGTGCGTTGCAATACTTCAATAACACCATACATTTCCACCGGATCGAACACTCGCATCAGGTTGCTTTGAGTAATAATTCCCAACCCTCTTCCCAAATCCCAAAACACCACTAATCGCCTGACTCGCCGTCGCTGCATCTCCTGATGAGCTTTCCATAACGAATCTTGGGGGTGGAGCAGAAATAGGGGTGTACTCATCACCGTTTGAGCTAACGTCTGGGCTAAATTCAGCCTGAGAGCTTGAAATTGCACAATATCTCGCTCTGTCACAATTCCTAGCGGATAAAAGCCTCCATATCCATTCTCTTCTGTAATCACAACGCAACTGACCCTCCGCTCTGCCATCAGTCGGGCTAAATTTAACACGGAAGTCGTTGCCGGAGCATGAATTATCTGAGTTGTCATCACTTCTGACACACGCCGCAACTTTAGCAGGTTGGCGGGTCGAAGGATACGACGAATGCTTTCTTGTGAGACAATGCCAATCAGTTGATTTTGATCGTCCACAATCACCAGATGGCGAACCTGATTCCGACGAAATAGGAATATGGCAGCAAAGACATCCTGAAAATTCGATTCAGGCATGGTGAGCACTGGCTGAGTCATCACTTCAGAAATTTTTATCCCCTCAAAGGGTATACCATCAGCCGTGAGCCACACGATATCTCGTTCTGTAAAGATTCCTAGTAACTGGCTGCCCTCCATGACTAAGACACAGCTAGAGCGCCCCTCATAGCGGGGGATTGCCTGTAAGGGGGTATTTGCCTCAGTCAGGTAACAACGACTCCCTCGTGCCTGACTCATTAATGCGATCGCATCTAATAGTAAGGTGTCAGGTGTAACAATCAGGGGGTTACGATCAATGGCTTCCTCTAGCGCGGGAGAATAAATTAGCGGCTCGTTAGGTTGCATGGTTAATCAATAGGGGTGCAGACACTCTTAAAACGTCGAAGAATGGTCAAAACTGTTGAAATTTCAAGGCCACCAACCTAACCTAGACCCTGGTTATATCCAGTCTTCTCCACAGGGGTGACAAGAGGACTTCGTCATCACCACTGACGATCGGTTAAGACAAGTTGGTTGTCATAAGTATTTTTACTCAGTTACTATACAAAGAGTAATAGTTTAACAGACGGCCTCTCATACACAAAGGTGTACAACATCCAAGCATAAGCAAGGGTCTATGAGCAAAATTAGAGAAATTGATAGTTAAAAACGAAAAAACTGATGCCCTTACCTTTCAAGCTTCTTAGCATTAGTATCATTTTTTCTTATCAAGCCTTACGAGTTAGCTGTGTAAAAATAAAGATAAAATAAATTTTTTTAAAAATAGTAAAAACTAGTTGAATGAGGAGTCATTAAATGGTATTACTAACCGACAAAACCGAAAAGCGATTAACGATGCAAACGGGCGAAATTGCCCCCGATACAACCACGATTCGCTCGTTGGACTGGGATCGCGATCGCTTCGATATCGAATTCGGCTTACAAAATGGCACGACATATAACTCGTTTTTAATTCGGGGTGAGAAAACGGCTTTAGTAGACACCTCCCATGAAAAGTTCCGTCAACTGTATTTAGACACCCTTACAGGACAGATTAATCCCGCTGAAATTGATTACCTCATTATTAGCCATACCGAGCCAGACCACAGCGGTTTAGTCAAAGATGTTCTCCAGCTTGCGCCTCAAGTCACGGTGGTGGGATCAAAGGTAGCCATACAGTTCCTTGAAGATTTGGTGCATCAACCCTTTGAGCGCCGGATTGTTAAAAATGGCGACCAACTAGATTTGGGCAACGGTCATGTGTTGGAATTTGTCAATGCCCCTAATCTGCACTGGCCTGACACTATTTTCACTTACGATGCGGGGACGCAGGTGATGTTTACTTGCGACGCCTTTGGCCTGCACTACTGCTCAGACAGCACATTTGATGAAGATTTGAGGACGATTGAACCGGATTATCGCTTTTACTACGATTGCTTAATGGCTCCTAATGCGCGTTCTGTGTTGTCTGCCCTAAAGCGGATGGATCAGTTGGGAGAGGTGACTATGGTCGCGAATGGTCACGGCCCCTTGCTACGTCATAATGTGACAGAATTGGTCGGTCGCTATCGTAAGTGGAGTCAAGCCCAAGCCAAGGCAGAGACATCGGTTGTGGTGTTTTATGTCTCCGATTATGGCTATAGCGATCGCATGAGTCAAGCCGTTGCTAGAGGGATTACCAAAACAGGCGTTGGCGTGGAAATGATCGACCTAAAAACCGCCGATCCCCAAGAAGTACAGGAAATGGTGGGGCGTGCGGCAGGAATTGCGATCGGGATGCCTCCAGTCTCCAGTAAAATAGCTACGGCGGCTGTGGGGACAGTACTGGCGGCGGCGAAGTCCAAGCAAGTAATTGGCATATTCGAGTCCTATGGGGGAGATGACGAACCTATCGACCCCTTACTCAATCAATTCAGAAATCTAGGACTGAAAGAAGGATTTCCCGCCATTCGAGTGAAAGATACACCCACAGAAGCCACATACCAACTTTGTGAAGAAGCGGGTACAGACATGGGACAACTATTAACCCGCGATCGCGACATCAAGCAACGGAAAGCCCTTGATAGTGACCTTGATAAAGCCTTAGGACGGATTAGTGGTGGACTGTACATTATTACAGCCACCAAGGGTGATATTAAAGGGGCAATGTTGGCATCTTGGGTTTCTCAGGCTAGCTTCCAACCCTTGGGTTTAACCATTGCCGTTGCAAAAGATCGGGCCATTGAGTCCTTGATGCATGTGGGCGATCGCTTCGTCCTCAATGTGTTAGAAGAAGGCAACTACCAGGCATTAATGAAGCACTTCCTCAAGCGATTCCTCCCTGGTGCCGATCGCTTTGCCGGAGTGAAAACTCAAACCGCCGAAAACGGTTCCCCCATTCTGACAGATGCCCTTGCCTATATGGAGTGTCATGTTGTCAGCCGCATGGAACTCACCGACCATTGGATTGTGTACGCCACGGTTGATAATGGTCGTGTTTCCAAACCCGATGCCCTAACTGCCGTTCACCATCGTAAAGTGGGGAATTATTATTAACGCGATCGCTAGGGTGGGCAATGCTCACCCTATAACCGCCTATAGGGCAAGGTTAAAGGATGCCAGAAAAACCCGAAGAAGTGGCGATAACGTTATCGTCGTCGCCTAACCTTTCTCATCAGAAGCCTCGAAATCTTACCCAAACGATTTCATTCGTTGAGGAACGTTTAGCCCGCTCAGATTCGCCTAACGAAGCTTTAGACTGGGCTAGAGTGCGCGAGGTAATTCTTCGCCAAAATGAGGAGGCCAAGGAGGAAAATCACCGACGCTTTCTGGAAAAAAGTCGATTTATATATGGATTAGCATTTTCTGGGGTTGCTTTTTTAGTTGGGATAGTCCTGTGGATTTGTCGCTATGACAATTCGGTTTATTTAATTGTTGCAGGGCTGATTCCTTTGGTGTCACTCACAAAAAAACCTAGTTAGAAGTTTTTAACGCAGAGGAACGCGGAGGTTGGCGCAGAGGGACGCGGAGGGAGTTAAGAGGATGAGGGAGAATGAGTTATCGGGGCGGATTATTGGGTTGGCAATGAAGGTGCATACAGCGCTGGGGCCGGGTTTGTTGGAGTCGGCTTATGAAGAGTGTTTATACTATGAACTTTCTAAAGCTGGATTAAATGTGGCAAAACAAAAACCTTTGCCTTTAGTCTATGAAGATGTTCATCTAGAGTGTGGCTATCGAGTCGATTTATTTATCGAAAACAAAATTATTGTTGAAATCAAATCTCTAGAATCTTTACATCCCATCCATTCCAGTCAACTCCTAACCTACCTAAAATTATCCAACTGTAAAGTCGGACTCCTCATCAACTTCAACGTCCCCCACCTAAAAGATGGCATCAAACGCCTCGTCAACAACCTCTAACCCCCTCCGCGTTCCTCTGCGCCCCCCTCTGCGCTCCTCTGCGTTAAAAAAATTTCCTATCACAACCTAATTAAGAGCCACAAATATGGTCACAGTCACGCCAACAACAAAGCAACGCGATGTTCAAGTTCTCCCGATTGGTGCAGAAACCACTGTTTTGCGATCGCGCACTTGGGATAGACTCAAGTTTGAAATCGAATACGCCCTGCAACGTGGCACCACTGCAAACTCTTACCTAATTCGAGCCGATAAAATTGCCCTGTTTGACCCGCCAGGTGAATCTTTTACCGAAATCTTCCTCACTGCCTTACGACAACGCCTCGACCCTAGCCAGTTAGATTACGTAATTCTCGGTCACGTCAATCCCAACCGAGCCGTTACCCTCAAAGCTCTGCTTGAACTTGCACCTCAAATTACCTTCGTTTGCTCCAACCCGGCAGCCATTACCCTACGAACCCTCTTACCAGAGCAAGAACTGAACATTGAGGTTGTGCGAGGTGAAGATACCTTGGATTTAGGCCAAGGCCATAACCTGCAATTTATCCTAACTCCCAGCCCCCGTTGGCCTGGTTCACTGTGTACTTACGACCCCCAAACCGAAATTCTCTTCAGCGATAAGCTGTTTGGAGCACATGTCTGTGGTGACCAGGTCATGGACGAAGGATGGACAACGATTAGCGAAGATCGACGCTATTACTTCGATTGCCTCATGGCACCCCACGCTAAGCAAGTAGAAAAGGCGTTAGACAAACTAACTGAATTCCAAGCAAGGCTTTATGCGACAGGTCATGGCCCTTTGGTTCGCTATAGCCTTATACCCCTGACTCAGTCCTATCAGCAGTGGTGTGAGGAGAATGCCCGTTATGAATTGACAGTTGCGCTACTTTATGCATCAGCTTATGGAAATACAGGAACCTTAGCGCAAGCGATCGCACGAGGCATTACGAAAGCCGGTGTTGGGGTTGAAGCGATTAACTGCGAAGCCACCGATCCTGCCGAGATTCAGAAAGCGGTTGAGAAAGCAGACGGGTTTATTATGGGTTCCCCAACTCTGGGAGGTCATGCCCCAACTCCCATCCAAACCGCACTGGGAATTGTCCTCTCAACCGCCAGCAAAACCAAACTCGCCGGTGTCTTCGGTTCCTACGGCTGGAGTGGTGAAGCCATTGATTTGATTGAAAGTAAATTCAGCGATGCGGGTTATCAGTTTGGCTTTGAGACGATTCGAGTTAAATTTAAGCCCAACGAGGTTACCCTCAAATATTGCGAAGAAGCGGGTACCGACTTTGCCCAAGCGCTGAAAAAAGCCAAAAAAGCCCGCACCCCCCGGCAACCTGTCGGTGAGTCCCAAGCCGCCCGTACCGAGCAAGCAGTGGGACGTTTAATCGGCTCTTTGTGTATCGTTACCACCAAACAGGGGGAACTCACAGGGGCTATGCTGGCTGACTGGGTTTCTCAAGCCACCTTTACGCCTCCGGGTCTTACCATTGCGGTCGCCAAAGACCGGGCGATTGAATCCCTGATGCATACGGGCGGCTCCTTTGTCTTGAATATTCTGACACAGGGCAAGCATCTGGGCTTAATGAAACACTTCCTCAAACCTTTTGGCCCTGGGGAAGACCGATTTGCTGGGGTCGCGACCCAAGAGGCGGAGAATGGTTGCCCGATTCTAAGCGATGCCCTTGCTTATCTAGAATGTACGGTAGAAAATCGTATGGAGTGCGGCGATCACTGGGTCGTGTATGGGGTTGTTAAACAGGGTCAATTACTGCAAACTGATGGCGTCACCGCTGTGCATCATCGCAAATCAGGCACTCATTACTAATGGCACGCAAAGGACTGGTATGCCATCA
This sequence comes from Allocoleopsis sp., assembly GCF_036703385.1. NCBI lineage: Bacteria > Bacillati > Cyanobacteriota > Cyanophyceae > Coleofasciculales > Coleofasciculaceae > Allocoleopsis > Allocoleopsis sp. Next base: position 20,688 of record NZ_DATNPA010000120.1, read on the forward strand.
ATTTTGGTCAAAATCCTCCTCTGGAGCCAAATTTTAGGTTAACTTAAGGTTAAGGATTGACAAAGAAAGCCTGTTAAGATTGAGATTTACTCCCGATAGGAGGTAGCTATGGCAGATTCAGCTCGGATGAGCAAGAACAGCTTTCTCTACCCTCAGAGCCGCTACTACGGACGGTTTACACCAGAGCATGTAACCTTCAATGCTAATTTGCAAGAATTTGCTCAGAGTGTCGCTTACATCTCGGCTCTTGAGACGGGAGGGAAGCTGTCCTCTGAGGAGGCATACAAACGCATCAAAGGGTTGTGGAAACAGTTGAAGCACAGCAAGAAAGAATTAGGCATAGGTAAAAATCTATCTCAAGAAACAAGATAGTTGGTTGAGCGGTTGGTAATCTAACTTACAAGTTGGTATAAATAGTCTGAGCAAAGGATTTGCGAAGCGCCACCTTTGTCGCCATACCGTAATTAAGAAGCAGCTAAAACAAAGCCATTCTATACATCAGAATGGCCTTACCCATAAGGGTAGAGGTTTAAAAGCATTGCTTCTAAAAACTGTGAGGATAGGGTTATTTTGAAATCTGACGCCTTGGTTCTTTTGGATCAAACGTCTGAAAAGCAACTGATGACAAAGGTTTTGATAATCGAAGACGAAGAAATTCTGCGCGAGAGTATCCTAAACATTCTAGAAACCAATGGGTTTATTACGATTGAGGCAGGAGATGGTCGAAGCGGAGTACGGTTGGCGAAAGAGTTTGTTCCCGATTTAATTTTGTGTGATGTCAGGATGCCGGAGTTGAATGGGTACCAGGTACTACAAACACTCCGTCAAGACCCGGTCACGGCAAAGATTCCCTTACTCTTGATCACGGCTGAAAATATCCGCAATGTCAGGTATCAAGCCCAAGAGTTGGGGGCAAATGGTTATCTGATTAAACCGTTTACAACCGCTCAACTGTTACAAGCGATCGCTCAAGAGCTTCGTGATTGCCTAAGCTAACGCCTCGCTAGGTTGCGCCGACGCTCCTTCCATCGCTAGCTCTACGCTAAGGTTAACGGCACCAGCAAAGCGGCTCGCTAGCACCGCCCTTCTCTAAAAAATCTGTCAAGAGGCGTGTGTATTCTTGTTTAGCTGTTGCGAATGTTTGACTCAGATTTCAGAACACTTCTTCAGTCTTTTCTCAACTTTGTTAAAAAGTTGCTCGTTGCTCATTGGCGCTCTTTGCTACTCCTATTGATTGGCGTCTATTTACCCTTGCAAGTGTTTGGAGAACTGGCAGAGGAAGTTTGGGAGAATGAAGGCGGCTTTCCTTGGGATGTACCTATTCTGCTGACTGTTCATAGCTTCGCCTCGCGCCA
>NZ_DATNPA010000121.1:0-8478 GCF_036703385.1 Allocoleopsis sp.
GCCAAGAGTACCTTCCTGGCAAACATGAGTCACGAACTTCGCACTCCCTTAAATGCCATCCTCGGCTTTTCCCAGTTGATGGAGCGAGATACCACCCTTACCTCACGGCATCAAGACTCTTTAGCCATTATCAACCGCAGTGGCGAACACCTGCTCAATCTGATTAACGATGTCCTGGAGATGTCCAAAATTGAAGCCGGACGCCTGGTTTTGAGTCTGGAACCCGTGAACTTGCATCGATTGTTGCAGACTCTTCAGGACATGTTTGAGGCACGAACCCAAGCAAAGCAGTTGTCCCTCCGGTTTCAACTTGCCCCCGATTTACCCCCATCTGTTTTAACCGATGAAGGCAAACTCCGCCAAGTTCTCATCAACCTATTGAGCAATGCCGTCAAATTCACGGAAACTGGAAGCATAACGCTACGAGCTAGAGCCGAGCAGGAGAATCAAGGAAAATCCCCGATACCCTATACTTTATTTTTTGAAGTCGAAGACACTGGCAAGGGAATTGCATCCGAGGAAATGGGTAATCTTTTCCAACCCTTTGTCCAAACTACGAGCGGTATCGAAGCTAGAGAAGGTACAGGTTTAGGACTCACCATTAGTCGTCAATTTATCCGGTTAATGGGAGGCGACATTTACCTTAGCAGTACTGTAGGCAAAGGCTCTACCTTCCGCTTTGATATCCAAGTGACACTTGCGGATGCAAAAGCCGTTGCGCCAACCCTAACTCATGGGCGAGTCCTCCAACTTGCCCCCGATCAACCAACCTACCGCATTCTGGTCGTGGACGATCGCCCAGAAAGCCGCGATCTGATCGCGCAACTCCTTAACACTGTCGGCTTCGAGACTCGCAGTGCAACTAATGGACAAGAAGCCATACAAGAGTAGCAGCAGTGGCATCCCCACCTTATTTGGATGGATATGCGGATGCCTGTTATGGATGGCTACGAGGCAACCCGACAAATACGAGAACAAGAGGCAAGTGGACGGGGAAATTCGACTCACCCTCTCAACCCTGTGGAACACCAACCTACTGTAATTATCGCTCTCACGGCGAGTGCCTTTGAAGAACAACGCTCTAGTATCCTAGCCGCAGGCTGTGATGACTTCGTTCGCAAACCCTTCCGAGAGCAGACAATCTTTGAAAAGATGGCTGAGTATCTAGGGGTGCAATACATCTACGAGCAGGACACCAATAGCCGAGGACTACAGGAACAGACGAGCCAAGGAGATGGAAAAAATCTCACCTCTGATGACTTAGCAGTGATGCCTGCTGACTGGGTAACTCAACTCAATCAAGCCGCTGTTGAAGTGGATGGCGATCGCATTTTGCAGCTCATCGAGCAAATTCCTGCAAGCCATCTGACTTTAGCAGAGAAGCTGACCGACTTGGTACGTCGCTTCTGTTTTGATGAAATCTTAGAACTCACTGAGGAGAACCGCCATTTTTAGATACACGACTACTTCACTTTTCTCTTCTACTTAAAGTGATAAAAAAAGGAATATATGAGTTGCATCTATCCATCTACCATGCCCACTCAGCCAACCTGTATCCCTCAAGCAGATATTCTTATCATTGATGATACGCCAGAGAACCTGAACTTGTTGTCTACTATGCTGACCGAACAGGGGTATAAAGTTCGCAGCGTTACCAAAGGCTCGACGGGATTGCGAGGAGCACAAGCTGCACCCCCCGATCTGATTTTGCTCGACGTGAATATGCCTCAGATGAATGGCTACGAAGTCTGCCAACATCTCAAAGGAGACGAGCGCACTTGCGAAATTCCAGTCATTTTTATCAGTGCGCTAGGAGATGCACTCGACAAGGTGAAAGCCTTCTCGGTGGGAGGGGTGGACTACATCACCAAACCGTTTCAGGTTGAGGAGGTATTAGCCCGAATTGAGAATCACTTAACGATTAGAAGGCTCTCTCAACAACTTCAACAGAAAAATGTGCAACTTTCTGAGCAAAATATCCAACTTTGTAGAGAGATAGAAGAGCGCACACAAGCTGAGACGGCATTGCGGCAATCGGAAGCGCGAGAACGAGAAAAGGCGCAAGAACTAGAACAGACATTAGGCGAGTTGAAAAGTACTCAAGCCCAACTTATACAAGCCGAAAAAATGTCTAGTTTAGGAAAAATGATAGCAGGGATTGCCCACGAAATCAACAATCCAGTGAGCTTTATCTCCGGCAATCTTAATTATGCCCGTCAATATTTTCAAGACTTGCTAGAACTGGTTCAACTTTACCAAAATATTTACCCTAATCCTACAGGAGAAATTCAGCAGCTAGTTTCTAAGATTGACTTGGATTTTCTGGTGGAAGATTGGTCAAAACTAATGGATTCGATGCAGGTAGGATCGCGACGCATTCAAGAAATCGTTCTATCACTCAGAAACTTCTCCAGGTTAGATGAACAAGACCTAAAACCTGTTGATATTCATCAGGGTATTGACAATACGTTACTGATTTTGCAGCATCGCTTAAAGACAGACGGCGACAGGGCTGCAATCCAGTTGATTAAAGACTACAATCAACTGCCTCTAGTCACCTGTTATGCTAGTCAGTTGAATCAGGTATTTATGAACCTGCTCAATAATGCTATTGACGCTGTTGAAGGTAAACCAGACCCACGGATAATTACTATTCACACTTCATTAATGCAAAATTCTCAGTGTAGGGCTATGGCGTCCGGCTCTGCTGACAAAATTCCAAGTGATATCACTCGCAGTTCTAATTCCCAATCTGTTGTGATTCTGATTACGGATAATGGCTCTGGGATGAGTGAGGAAATACTTCATAAGATATTTGACCCATTTTTTACCACTAAGCCTGTAGGCAGTGGTACCGGATTGGGGTTATCTATTAGCTACCAGATTGTAGTGGAAAAACATGGGGGTCAACTCAGTTGTATTGCTGCCCCAGGATATGGGTCTGCGTTTTTTGTGGAGATTCCAGTCAACTTCAAAGATTCTTGGCTTTAAACAAATATCCAAGCTGAACACCTTTTAATTGCTAGCTCTCTGCTTTGGTTTGTTCTTCGGAAAGGGTTAATAAAATGCCGCAATAGAGATAATTTATAAAGTCTATTTGAAAAACAAACCTAGCCGACTTGGCTATACACTTGTTACCGGGGAGTCAACACCCGCCATGCGATGAAAATAGCAAAGGCTAGATAGCCAAATACAGTGACCCAATCCTGCCAGCGATTAGGAAGCATCAAAACATTGTCATCCACAGGCACCCTCACCTTAGTAATTTCCTTTTTTCTTAATCGGGCATCTCGTGGTGGGGGTAACGACGCATCCGAGAACGAGTTCCTCCCACATACCAGCGATGCCATTGTTTAGAGCTGCGAATTGCCAGCCACAAGAGAACTAAAGCGATTAACCCTCCCGATTTAGGGGCATCAAAAGCAAAGATAACCAGAGCAACACACAGTACATCCTGAATAAAGACGAGCCACAGGGGCAAGCCTCGCAACCGGAAGAACCATCCGACTTGAACTAACTGTAGGACAAATGCGAATAAGCCGCCGACGATGCCAACTGTCCAGACAAATGGCTCTGGAGCGGTGGCTAACTGAGCAACCGCAATGCCCATAATGGCTCCGACAACAGGACTTAAGAGAAGTTGGATAATTTGCAGCACCCGTTGCCCTACCAGCTTTTTAGAAGCCAATAGCTCAAATAAAGCCCAACTTGTCAAGATAGCCACTAAAACAGAGGGATGAATCCGAGACAGCAAAGGTATATTAGACCATAGATTATCACTCTGCAATAAACCAATCACTAGAAGAGGCAGGGCAATTCTCATTCCTGCTGATGCCGAAGCGGAAAGTGCAGCTAGGAGCTCAATCATTGTTGCCTCGTACCTCTAATAAAGCTGGGTGGGCTACTCTCAAAGTTAACCTACCAATTCAATTGAACGTCTGCTCTTAATCCGCCTGGAAGGCACTCGAGTAAGAGTCAAAAAACTATCTATCTTAGTGTAGTTGCTAATTCTATAATCGTCTTTTTTTGTCTAAATCCGGAATACTGAAATTTTTCTTCTCAAAACGAGAATTGCAGGGTACAAAAGTTCCCCTTGATCAGCTTTATGCGGCTCCCTAGTCCAGTCTAGTCGTTCACCAAAGCGATCGCGACCGTTCGTAGGCGGCACTTGACGCGTTAAGTACTCACTACAAACCCATCAAATCTAGCTGACAGAGTACTAGTGTCTTTTAGGGATTCACCAACGCGATCGCGATTCAGTGGGGGATTGGCAAGTCAAACGTGGCACCTCACGCCAAGGCGCTCAGCCTTACGGATATGCATCGGGATCAGCCTAGCCGTAGGCTTTGCTCAAGCATCCCCAACCCTAGACTCCCGGCAGGGATTAATGCCTAATGCATATGTTAATCCTAAAAAATGTAACAAAATATACAATTTACGTGCTTTCCAGCAATTCTTTAGAAATAATGAAAGTAAGCACTGTTTCATCTGATAGTTTTCTCTCCTAAGTTAGCAGAGAGCAGAAAAACCATTTGATCCAAATCACAAGCGGTTTATCGCGTCTTACAAGCTTCGCGTAATACAACCCACTAAATCATTGAACTAACTCTGTCTCTGTGGTTTAGTGGTTAAACATTTTCTATTTCAAAGAGATGTGGATGTAATACACGTTTAGCTTTCAAATTGCTCTTTAAACTCCTTGGTTAAAGTAGCAAAAAAAAATAAGTCATCATCCGGCGGAAGAAAACGCCGTTCCTCCATAGAGTATTTGAGGAAAGTTGTTTGAGTTATTTTTTGACAGCTACCAAGGCGATGGGGTTCGATGTGCAATGACTTCTTATTGGAACAAACAGCGCAGTCCCAGTCAAATCACCTAGCAGGAGAACAATCAGAATGTCTGATTCATTATTTTCTGATGCCAGCAAACGCTTAGAAAAAGCACTGAAATATGTATCACTTTCTGAGGATGTAACAGAATCCTTAAAGCACCCAAAATCGAGTCTAAGCGTTTCAATCCCAGTACGTATGGATAATGGGAGCTTAAAGGTTTTCCAGGGGTATCGGGTTCGCTATGACGATACGCGAGGGCCAGCAAAAGGAGGTGTACGGTATCATCCGAATGTTTCGCTTGATGAAGTGCAATCTTTAGCATTTTGGATGACCTTTAAGTGCGCCGTCCTAAATCTTCCCTTTGGGGGAGGTAAAGGTGGAATTACAGTTGAGCCGAAAGCGCTATCGAAGTTTGAACTAGAACGATTGACGCGCGGTTATATTGATGCGATCGCAGATTTCATTGGCCCAAATGTAGATATTCCCGCCCCTGATGTTTACACGAATGCCATGATTATGGGCTGGATGATGGACCAATACAGCATCATTCGGCGTCAAATTACTCCTGCTGTTGTGACCGGTAAACCTCTGACAATGGGAGGCAGTGTGGGACGAGAGAGTGCTACCGCAACTGGTGCTTTCTATGTCATTGAATCGATGCTGCCAAAATTTGAAAAAGTACCAACCACTACAACGGTTGCAATTCAAGGATTTGGTAACGCCGGTGGCATATTAGCCGAACTCCTGTATAAAGCTGGGTACAAAGTAGTTGCTGTCAGCGACTCTCAAGGAGGGATTTATTCCAAGCAAGGACTCGATATTCCCCATATCCGACAGCATAAAGCCTCAGGCAATGGCATTAAATCCGTTTACTGTAAGAGTAGTGTCTGTAACCTAGAAGACCATGAATTGCTAACCAATGAGGAACTATTAGCTTTAGATGTAGACGTTCTCATTCCCTCCGCCTTGGAAAATCAAATTTATGAAGGAAATGTCAATAACGTCAAAGCTAAATTTATCTTTGAAGCGGCGAATGGCCCTACCACATCGGCGGCTGATCAAGTGTTAGAAGATAAAGGAATTTATGTTTTCCCGGATATTTTAGTTAATGCCGGAGGCGTCACCGTAAGTTATTTTGAATGGGTACAAAACCGGAGTGGACTGTATTGGACACTCGATGAAGTGAATCAACGCCTGAAGCAGAAGATGGTGGAAGAGACTCAACAGATTTGGTCAATTTCTCAGGAATTCGGAATTTCGATGCGAACAGCCGCTTATGTTCATGCGTTGAATCGACTAGGAGAAGCACGGACTGCGAAGGGAACAAGAGATTACTATATCAATGGTCGAAAATCCTAGTTCTCGGATTGGGTGAGAGTTTACCAGTTCCATAACCCAACAGGGATTTAAGTTGAATGGCACTGACTTAAGCGTTTGTAGTAAGCGCTTTAGCGCTTCTGGCACTGAAGTGCCGACTACGAACCTATGTTATTTCAGTGACATTCGATTTAAGTTCCTGGCTCATAGAGCAAGTCCTCTGAAGAAGACTTGCTCTGTTTAATTTTAAGCGCGACTCAGTAACCTAAGCCAGCACTGGGAAAAGGGAATGCAACTGGTGCGGACTATTGGGAATGTGATCGCCCTTGGCGTTGCCGAAGGCTAGCGCAGATCGCTTGCAAAAACTCCAGTTACTTTATGATAAAGATTTTGGTAAAAAGCTATTCTCGAAGTAGAAAGCGCGAAGGTAGAGAAATCATTTCTTTCAATCCAAAGGTAATAGCAGCATCGGAGGTATCTTATCAGATGTCAGTGGAGATACAAACTCTTCTGGAGAAACGGTTGGGAGTTTCGCAAAAAGCGATCGCTAAATTTTGTCAGCGTTGGCACATTATTGAATTTGCTGTATTTGGTTCTGTTCTACGGAAAGATTTTCGTCCTGATAGTGATATTGATGTGTTAGTGACTTTTGCACCCGAGGCTAAGCGGGGCTTGAGGGAAACCCTACAAATGCAAGACGAGTTAAAAGCTATGTTTCATAGAGAAGTTGATTTCATTGTCAAGACAGCCCTGGAAAAAAGCCAGAACTGGTTGCGACGCCAAACTATTTTAGATTCAGCACAAGTGATTTATGCCACGCGATAACGAATCTCTGATTGATATTGAAAGAGCAATTAGACGAATATTGCGTTACACCCACAATGTAAGTCGGGCTGAACTTGAAATGAATGATGAAAAAGTATCAGCCATTCTCTACCAAATTGCGGTCATTGGTGAAGCAACCAAGCGTCTATCTGAGGAGTTTCGTCAGCAACATCCAGAAATCCCTTGGCGAGATATAGCAGGGATGCGAGATGTGTTAATCCATAAATACGATCAAGTGGATTTTGACGTGATATGGGATGTTGTAGAAAGTAAGCTGCCTGAACTTCTAACGTTGCTTGAACCACTTCTCCCATCTCCAGAAAACTCATAATCCTAAGCTCTACTTTATGAGAATCGAGTTTGGAAAATGCAATTGTGCATGAGTTCCCGGTAAGGATTATTAATGCTTAGAAAAGACTCAACAATATATCTTCCGAGCGGATGGCGAATACAACCTGTTAAAATCCAGGGAGTGCTGGGTTGAATTGCCATGAGTCATCTTGTTTCTAATCTAGCGACAGGTTCACACCGCGTGCGCCCATTGCAACGCTTGTGGGTGCCTGGGTTAATGGCTAAAGGATTGTTCGTTGTATTACTCGGTACACTGGGAACGCCAGTGAGTGCTCAACCCCCAATGGGGCTAGCAGTTACTCAAACTCAAGAAGCTGCTGAAAGCAATGCAGTTATCCAACAATTGAGAGGGCAGTGGCAAACCAAAGACCCCACCACAGGCAAGGTCATTAAATTTATTTTTGCGCCGGACGGGAATTTATTTACCGTATTACCAGCACCTGACGGGTCTTCGGTTGCGATTAAGTTTGGTTACAAGATTAATTCGACCACTCAGCCCATGCAACTGGATATGATTGTCAGTCCTGAGCAAGTCGTTCAGACCATTTTTGAATTGACCCCGCAAGGAAAGCTGCATCTACAGTTAGAGGGTCTAAGTGCTGGAGAACGCAGACCTACTCAGTTTAACGCCGCGTCCACGCTGTTTGACAAGGTTTCGGATGTTGCCACCGTGCCAAAAGATGTTCGAGTGATTGCACTGGAGACACAAAACACCAATTCAGGGCAAAGCGTAGTCAAACAGTTCCTAACTATCCTGAGCCAAGCGCAGCAGGCTTACTACCTGAAAAATGGAAAATTTGCTGCCGATGTCGAAGAGCTGAAGATTGCGACTAACTTAGAGACTCAGGATTATCGCTATCAAATTGTGCCTCAAAAGGATAATACGCAGAGTGTGATGATTACTGCGATCGCAAAAAATGCAGGACTTCCCAGCTACACGAGTGCCGTGTTTGCTACTAAAGTGAATGGGAAAACGACCACTACAGCCCGAATTTGCGCCACTGAAAAACCTTCAACTTCGCCTCCTACCATGCCAGCGCCTCCCGCTAGTGGTTCTTTGGATGTTCTCTGTCCAGCCGGTTCCCGTGTTCTGCCCTAGAATTAGCGATCGAGCGATCGCTCCCTTGTCCTCAGCATTTCGGTTTGAGGGGTGGC